>JACCSI010000091.1 GCA_013813075.1 Acidobacteriota bacterium
GCCCTGTCTGGAATCCGCGGCTATTTCTTGCGCGCCGTCTTGATAATCGCGTCCATATGATCCAGGTACTTCTCCAGGGCGCGACGCCCGACCGCGGTCAAGCGAAACTCGGTACGCGGCATGCGTCCGGCAAACATCTTCTCGCAGTGCACGTAGCCCGCATCTTCGAGCTTTCGTGCGTGTACCGACAAATTGCCGTCGGTCGTCCCGGTGACGTCTTTCAGATCGGTGAACGCCAGCGTTTCTGTGGCGGCCAGTGCCGCCAGGATCGCCAACCGCGTGCGATCGTGAATGACCCGATCCAACCGCTGCGGGATGGGTTTACTCTGCGGCGCATCACTCGCTGGGATCCGTACTGTTGTCTTTACCGCTCGATTCCTCATCACGCCTTTCCGGCAACGCGCTGACGCGTCTGCCCTTCGTCCCCCGCATGCCATGCCTCACGACGGACCAGCCTTCCCGTTGTGCCGCTTGTGCGCTCAACCCTCCGGGACGACACAAATGTCTGCTGTCTGTCCGGCGCCAAAGCGCTGGTGTACCGGCGCGGCGAACCGTTCACCCGCCGTGTCGTCGCGCGATATACCAGCCGAAGCCAATCTGCAGCACACCGAAGCCCAATGCCAGCCAGACGTTACCCCACGACGGCGGCGTCACCAGTGCGGCGGCGCCGAGCGCCATGAATGCAAGCCCGAGCACCTGCATCGGCGCGACGCTGTAGACCCCGCCAGGCAGGACGCCGGCGCCATACAGCAGCAGCCAGGTTGACGGCATCAGTGTCCAGCCGTTGCTGGCCCACAGCCCCCATGTCAACGCCGCGCCTGCCAGCAGTGGCGCAGCGAGGCTCAATGCAAATCGTCGTCCCGGCGCGCCTGTCAACACTGAACCCGTTCGCACCGCCTTACGCCGAATCGCCATCACGGCCACCACCAATGCGAGGACCGCGGCAGTCAGCCACACCAGCAGCCAGCGTTCTGCCGTCGGCTGCACAGACGCCAGCGCCGCAGCGGCAAGGCCGATGGCCCCCATTGCCGCCCCGCCCATTCCAGGGACGGCGGTAAACGTGGAGCTGCGTTCCATCGCCCGTCGGATGAACTGGATATTTTCCGCTGCATGCTCGCCGAGCGTGGTCACCTCGGTCGAGGCCCCTGATGGGCGCGTCATATCGTCACAGGGCTCACCACGGGGCTCGTCGAAGGTTTCGCCGCAGGCCGCGTCATAATCTCGTCGATTCTATACCAGAAGCCCGCAAGGTCAAAGAACTTTGTTCAACAAAGTTACCAGCCACCTATAATTTCGACGATGCAACCGCTGATCGAAGTCGGCATTCTTGGTGCGACAGGCGTGGTCGGGCAACAGTTCGTCGCCAGACTCGCGCGCCACCCGTGGTTCAAACCCACATGGCTGGCAGCGAGTGAGCGATCCGAGGGAAAAGCCTACGCCTCGGTCGCGCCGTGGCGCCTCACGACACCGATCCCAGACGAGCTTGGCCCCAAAACGGTTGAGGCGTGCACGCCCGGTCGCGGTCCGCGCGTGGTGTTCTCAGGTCTCGATGCCTCGGTGGCCGGTGAGATCGAACAGGCGTTTGCCTCAGCGGGACACTTCGTCGTCAGCAACGCGCGCAACTATCGGATGGATCCGCTGGTGCCGCTCCTCATTCCAGAGGTCAACGGCGATCACCTGAGCCTCGTCGCCGAACAACAGCAGGCAAAAGGCTGGAAAGGCGCCATTGTCACCAATCCCAATTGCTCAACGATTGTGCTGGCTCTGGCCCTCGCGCCGCTGCGCGTGTTCGATCTGAAAAGCGTGCTGGTGTCGACGATGCAGGCGGTGTCTGGCGCGGGGTATCCCGGCGTGCCGTCACTCGACATACTCGGCAACGTCGTGCCCTTCATTGGTGGCGAAGAAGAAAAGATTGAAGCCGAGACGCTGAAGATTCTCGGCTCCGACGGTGGCCGCACGCCCCACACCGCCATGATCAGCGCACACACCAATCGCGTCGCAGTGCTCGACGGCCACATCATGACGGTCTCGGTGGACCTCGGCGCCAAGCCGGCCAACGACGACGTCATCGAGGCGTTGCGCAGGTTTCGCGGCCGGCCGCAGGAACTGGAGCTGCCAAGCGCGCCGCATCCGCCGATTGTCGTATCGTTCGACAACAACCGGCCGCAGCCCCGGCTCGACGCCGACCGCGGGGACGGCATGGCCATCACCGTCGGCCGGGTGCGGCCCTGCAAGGTGACGCACACCAAGTTCGTCGCTCTCGGCCACAACACCGTGCGCGGCGCTGCCGGTGCGGCGATCCTCAATGCGGAGTTGATGGCGGCGGATCGGATGTTCGCGTAAATGGTGGTGATGAAGTTCGGTGGGACCTCGGTCGCCGACCAAAGTGCCATCGAGCGGCTCATTGCCATCGTACGCGCGCAACGCCAGGCCGATGCGCAGCAGGAAGGCGGTGACGCTCGTGGCCCCATCGTCGTCGTGTCGGCGATGTCGAAGGTCACGGATCGACTGCTTGGGATCGCCGCCAACGCCGGCGCCGGCGACATTGAAGGCGCGCAGAACAACCTGCGGGAGCTGCGGCACCGGCATATCGCTGTTTCGACGGTCATTACCGACGCGGTGCAACGCGAGCAGCTCATCGCGTTTCTCGACCACGAGTTCAACGAGCTCGAGCGAGTGGTGCAGGCCCTCGCGGTATTGCGGGAGGTGTCGCCGCGCTGGTTCGACGCGATTGCGGCCATGGGCGAAATCCTGAGCAGCCGCATGGTGGCAGCGGCGCTGACGTCCCACGGCCTGCGCGCCGCATGGATCGACGCGCGCCGCACGGTAATTACCGACGGTGAACACACCTGCGCGGTGCCGCAGCTTCCGGAAACAACGTCGTCACTCATGATTAATGTTGACCCGCCGCTTGCCGCCGGCCGCATTCCGGTGATGGGAGGCTTTGTCGGCGCCACCAGCGACGGCGTGACGACCACGTTGGGCCGCGGCGGGTCGGACTACTCGGCGGCCATCATCGGCGCCTGCCTTGGTGCCGGCGAGATTCAGATCTGGACCGACGTCGACGGCATGCTCACAGCTGATCCGCGCATTGTGTCGAATCCGTATGTAGTGCCGCATCTGTCGTTTGCCGAAGCCTCGGAGCTGGCGTATTTCGGGGCCAAGGTGCTGCATCCGGCAACAATTCAACCCGCGGTTGCGCGGAACATTCCGGTGCGTATCCTGAACTCTCATCGTCCGCAGGCGCGCGGCACCCTGATTACTGCTGCCCGTCCCACGTCTGAGCGCCCGTTGACGGCGATTGCCTCCAAGAAAGACGTGAGCGTCATCAGCATCAGCTCGACCCGGATGCTGATGGCACACGGATTCCTGCGTCGCCTCTTCGAGGTGTTCGAGAAGTGGAAGACATCTGTGGACGTCGTGACCACGTCAGAGGTGACGGTATCGGTCACCGTGGACGACCGCCGCCGCTTGCCCGCGATCGTCGAGGCCCTGTCACAATTTGCCGACGTCGAAGCGGAGCACGAGATGGCGATCGTCTGTGTTGTCGGCGAGGGTCTGCAGACCGATCCGCAGTTGATCGGTCAGGTGCTCCAGGGCATTGGCGAAGTGCCGATTCGTCTGGTGTCGCAGGCTGCTTCGCGCAGCAACGTGACGTTTGTGATTCGTGAATCTGACTTGCCAAGCGCGCTGGCGCGGCTCCATCAGCGATTTTTTGCGCCAGTGTCGGCGCCGGCCGGGTTGGCCTGATGCGTCTGCTGCTGCTGGGGCATGGCCGCATGGGGAAGCTTGTCGAAGCACTGGCCCCGGAGTACGGCGCCTCTGTGGCTGGTGTGGTCACGACCCGCGACGCCGCCCTGGCACTTTCCGATCGAGACTTTGGGGCCGTCGACGTCGCCATCGATTTCACACTCCCCGCGGCCGTGCCGACGAATCTGCCTATGCTGGCCGCGCGAGGCCTGAACGTGGTGATTGGCACAACGGGGTGGGCCGCTCACGAGCGGGCCATGCGTGCGGTGGCGGCGCGGACGAATATCGGGGTGCTGGCAGCCGCCAATTTCTCGCTCGGGATGAATCTGTTCCAGCTCGTTGTTGAAGATGCCGCGCGTCGGTTTGCCAGACACGAGTCGTTTGGTGCGTGGATTCACGAGTTGCATCACGCCGCCAAGAAAGATGCGCCCTCAGGGACGGCGCTGCAACTGAAAGCCGGGATGGTGGATGCAGGCTACGTGAGGCCGGTTGACGTCTCGTCGGCGCGCGTCGGCTCGATTCCAGGAACCCACCTGGTTGGCTTCGATGGTCCCTCCGACACGGTGACGCTGACGCACACCGTTCGGGACCGTGCGGTCTTTGCGCGCGGTGCGCTCGAAGCAGCACGCTGGCTCAAGGGTAAGCAGGGGTGGTTCACCATGCGAGACATGCTGGAAGCGTTGGACTCGCCACAGCGTTCACGCGGAGGGTTACCGGGCGAAGGCTCGTAAGGTCGGTTCGCAAGCCAAGTCGGCCAACCGGGTTCGGCGCGATTGTGCGAGGATTTGATTTATGAGGACTCCATTCACGGGTGTCGGTACTGCGCTCATCACGCCGTTTACACGCGGTGGCGCTGTCGACGAAGTGGCGGTGAGACGCCTGGCCCGCCGGCAGATCGACGCCGGCGTTCATTTCCTCGTGCCGTGTGGGACGACGGGCGAGACGCCAACGCTGTCGGCAGCCGAACGACACCGGGTTGTCGAACTGGTCGTTGAAGAAGCCGCAGGCGCGGTGCCGGTGGCGGCCGGGGCCGGCGGATACGACACCCGGGAAGTCGTGCACGCCGCACAGGAGATGGCAAAGGCCGGCGCCACCGGCTTGCTGTCGGTCACGCCGTATTACAACAAGCCGACGCCGGAAGGGCTGTTTCAGCACTTCAGCGCGGTCGCTGACGCGACGCCGCTGCCGATTATTCTGTACAACGTGCCTGGACGCACTGGTTGCAACATCGATCCTGCGACCTGCGCGAGGCTTGCGACGATTCCGACCGTCGTGGCGGTCAAAGAAGCCTCCGGCAACATCCAGCAGATGGTGGAAATCTGCGCGGCGGTGCCGCACGATTTTCTTGTGCTCTCCGGCGACGATGCGCTGACGTTGCCGTTGATGGCGGTCGGCGGTCGCGGGTTGATTTCGGTTGCGTCGAACGAGATTCCGGCGGAGATCTCGCAAATGGTGGAAGCCGCCGAGCGTGGCGACTTCGTTGCCGCTCGCAAGATTCATACGCGGATTCTGCCGCTCATGCTTGGCAACTTCGTGGAGTCGAACCCAGGGCCCGTGAAGTTCGCCATGGCGGCGATGGGGCTGTGTTCAGAGGTGTTCCGCCTGCCCATGGTGACGCCGCGACCAGCGTCGCAGGACAAGATCCTCGCTGTCCTCAAGGAACTGGATCTGGCCGTCACGACGGGAGCGCGTGCGTCCTGATGTCCCTTCAGGAGCGAATCGGGTTGCAGTACGCCGCGGGGTCCGACGCGGACAAGACCGCCGCGCGCCAGGCGTTTGCGGAACTGCGTGGTGCGTTGAGTGCGGGGGACGTGCGGGCGGCCGAGCCCGATGGCACCGTGGCGTCGGGTTGGCGCGTCAACACGTGGGTGAAGCAGGGGATTCTGCTGGGCTTTCGCTTTGGCGACCTCGTTGATATGTCGGTCGATCGCGGCCGCTTGCCGTTTTACGACAAGGACACGATGCCGCTGAAGCAGCCGGGCACCGCCGCCGGCATCCGCATCGTCCCCGGGGGCTCGGCGATCCGCGAAGGCGCATATGTGGCGCGCGGCGTGATCTGCATGCCGCCGATGTACATCAATATCGGGGCGTACGTTGGTGAAGGCACGTTGATCGACTCACACGCGCTGGTGGGGTCGTGCGCGCAGATTGGGAGTCGCGTCCACATCAGCGCCGCGGCGCAGATTGGCGGCGTCATCGAACCGGTGGGCGCGTTGCCCGTCATTATTGAAGACGATGTGCTTATCGGCGGCAACACGGGGATCTATGAAGGTGCCGTGATCAAGGCGCGCGCGGTCATTGCCGCCGGTACCGTGCTGACCGGCTCCACGCCGATCTACGATTTGCCGAACGGCACGATTATCAGGCCCGACGCCGGGCAACCTCTGGTCGTGCCGGAAGGCGCGGTCGTAGTGCCCGGTTCGCGTGCGGTCACCGTCGGCGCCGGCCGCGACTGGGGGCTCTCGCTGGCGACGCCGGTGATCGTGAAGTATCGCGACGACAAGACCGACGCGCGCACGGAGCTCGAGGCGTGGATCCGGTAGATCCGATCACGCTCGCGCGGCAACTGATCGACATCGATTCGACCACAGGCCGAGAGGCAGAAGTCGCATCGGTGCTCGCGGCTTATTTGCGTGTGCGCGGGTATTCGGTACTCGAGCAGCCGCTGCC
>JACCSI010000101.1 GCA_013813075.1 Acidobacteriota bacterium
GGACGGCCGTGCGCTGTTCAAACGCGCCCGGGCGGAAGGGTGGGAAGGCCTGCTCGTGAAACACGCGCACTCCGTCTACCGCGACGGGCGACGAAGTCCTGAATGGCAGAAGCTGAAGATTAACCAGCAGGACGAGTTTGTCGTCGGCGGATGGACCGAACCCAAAGGCGCGCGAGCCTACTTCGGGTCCTTGATCCTGGGACGCTACGACGAGGCGGGACAATTCGTGCACGCGGGCGACGTCGGCACCGGCTTCAACGGGGCAGAACTCGTACGATTGTGGACTTTGCTCGAGCCACTGGCGACACCGATATCGCCGTTCGCCGTGAAGCCCAAGACCCTGGGAAAGCCGCACTGGGTCGAGCCACAACTGGTCGCGCAAGTGCGATACACGGAGATGACCGACGACGGCCGGTTGCGGCACCCTGCGTATCTCGGATTGAGGGATGACAAAGTGGCCAAACAGGTGAAGGACGAGAAAGGCCCGAGCGCATCGACGAGGGCGGGGCTCAAGCCCACGCCCTCCCGGGCTGGGGCGACGAGAACCTCGCGGCCCACCTCCGCGAACCCGCCGGTGCTGGAGACATCCAGGCGCACGCCTGGTCGAGGCAGTCCGCTCGAGGAGTGGGCCCCACACGCAGACGCCATAACGGTGCAGCTGCAGGACCTCGAGGATCGAAAGCGCGACGGCAGGCTGACGCTGCCCAACGGCGACACGCTGGATGTCACGAATCTCCAGAAATTGTTTTGGCCCGGACCACAATTCACGAAGGGCGACCTGCTCCGTTACTACGCGCGGATCGCAGCCCTGATTCTCCCGGTCGTCGACAATCGCCCCCTGGTGATGAAGCGATTCCCGAACGGCGTGCAGGGGCAGGCGTTTTACCAACACCGCGCGCCGGACGTCTTTCCCAAAGGCGTGCGCGTGGAGCACGTGCCGAATGCCGATGTGCCGACGATGTTCGTGGGCGGCGATTTGAAGACGCTGCTCTACATGTCCCAGCTCGCCGCCATCTCACAGGATCCGTGGTTCTCCAAGGTCGGCGCGCTCGACGAGGCCGACGTCGTGGCGATCGACCTCGATCCACAGCCCGGGGCCACGTTTCGACAAATTCAGGACGTCGCGCTCTGGGTGCACGAAGAACTCGACCGGTTGAAGGTACCGTCGTTTCCCAAGACGTCCGGGTCGGAGGGCCTGCACATCTTCATTCCGCTGGCGGCGGGGACGTCGTACGAGGCAGGCGTGCTGTTTTGTCAAATCATCGCCACGATCGTGGCATCAAAGCACCCCAAAGTCGCGACCGTCGAGCGCATGGTGAAGCGGCGCAGGGACAAGACGATTTACGTCGACTTTCTGCAGAATATTCCCGGCAAGACCCTGGCGTGTGCGTACAGCGCACGGGCCAGCGACTTTGCGGGGGTTTCGGCTCCGCTGAAGTGGGAGGAGGTGGACGAGAAGATCTCGCCCCAGGATTTCACGATCAAGACCATCGAGGCGAGGGTGAAGCAGGTGGGCGACCTGTGGGCTGGCGTGCGGAAATCGAAACGCACGGACCTTGCGGCCGCCCTCGACAAATTACAGAAGTAAGGGTGTCGGACCGTTAAAACCGCACGCGCAGCCCGCCCATCACCTGCCGCTTGATGACGTCGCCAAAGACGTGCGACTGGATGTCCTGATTACCGAGGTTGATCACCTTGATCGTGCTGGTGAGACGGTCCCCCATCCACTTCACACCGAACGCTCCGTTCACCTGTGTGTACGCGTCGGTGGGGCCGTGAAACCGCGCGTCCAACACGTCCTGGAAGAAGGCGTTATCCACGAAACTCTCGCCGACGTTGCCAAGGTAGCGGCCGTGACTGAAATTGACACCGGTGTTGAAGCGATGCCGCGGCGGCAAGTTTACTTCCGCGAGGTCGAAGTCGGGGTCCGGCGTCGCCTGTAACGAGTAGTTGGCGAACACGTTGACGGCACGATTCACTGCAGCGTCCACTCCCAGCTCGAATCCTTTGTTGCGGTTCTGGCCGAGGTTGCGATAACTGAACTCTGACGGCAGGCCACCCGTTGTGCAATCTGCGGTCAGTGACGCGCACGCCGGGGGCAACGCTTCGAGAATGCCGAGGGCGAGCTTCGGGCGGCAGAAACGCCAGACGCTGCAGCCATCCTGGCGGCGGATTCAACGCGCGATACCGCCCGACCTGCGTGAAGAAGATCTCGTCGGTGTTCTTGGTAAAGTACACGGCCGCCGAGACGGTCGCGCGATTGTTGATGACCCCTGTGTAGCCGAGCTCGATCCCTCGATCGACTCTTCCTTCAAGCTCTCGTTACCGGTCGCCACCACTGGGAAGTTGAAGGTTCCCAGCTGCGAAAAGAGCGGATTGATCGACGCCAGCTGCGCAAACGCCAGCTGATTGATGATGGTGACGTCGAGGTAGTTGTTGATCAGCGAGGGCGACCGGAACGCCTTGTTGTACGACAGGCGGATGGCCTGGTCGGCCGTCGGCTTGAGGATCAGGGCGACGCGGGGCGAGAACACTGGCTCGTCGATGACATCGAATTTATCCACCCGCGCGCCGATGTTCAGGCGCACGAAGTCGCTGACGAAAATCTCGTCCTGCACATACGCACCGAACTCGGTGCGGTTGTCACCGCGCGGCGCAATCGACAGGTCGAACGAGTTATAGCCCCCGATTTCCGATTTCGTCGTGGTACCCTACCCGCCGGATCATTCGTCGCGCCCTGATTTCACGAGGTTCCGACGCGAGGAACCCCACCACGAAGGGGACACCCGGTGGGCAACCTCTGGCGGCGGCTCGTATTGCCGGCGCGCATTGACAGCTGGTCGCTGACCCAGCATTTCATGTGGAATTTCAATCGACGCACTGATGGCAGGTGTATGATGCCGCCGATCTTGAGCGGTCAAATCGGAAATGTCGGCTAAGTTACTCGTGAAAGGATTCGGCAC
>JACCSI010000112.1 GCA_013813075.1 Acidobacteriota bacterium
GCCTTGTCCAACGTCAATGAAGGCTATGCGAAGTCCACGCCCACCAGCATGCGCAGCGAGTTTGCGTGGTCGCCGGAAGAAGGCGACCGCGCCGCCAGGTTTGCGGAGTTGGCCGGGGAGCTGACGACGGACATGCACGAGGTTATCGGCCACGCCTCGGGCCGCATGGCGGAGACGGTAAATAGCTCGCCGCAGTCGTTGATCAAGGAAGAGTTTTCGGCGCTCGAGGAGGCCCGCGCCGATCTCGTCGGCCTGTACTTCATCGCCGACCCGAAGCTGGTGGAGCTCGGCATCATTCCCGCCGGTGACCACGACAACGTCGTGCGCGCCGAATATGAGGCCTACACGCGCAACGCCATCGTGCAACTGCGTCGTATTCGTGAAGGGACGCAGATCGAGGAAGACCACATGCGCAACCGCCAGATGATCGTGCGCTGGCTCATGGCCAACACCAAGGCCATCGAACAGCGTTCACGCGACGGCAAGACCTACCTGGTGATGATTGAGCCGGGCGCCTTCCGAGAGGGCGTGGGGCGGCTGCTGGCCGAAGTGCAGCGCATCAAGTCGGAAGGTGACTATCCCGCCGCCAAGAAACTGTTCGGCGCCTATGGCGTGCATTTCGATTCGGCGCTGCGCGACGAGGTGGTCGCGCGCGTCGACAAACTCAATCTGTCGTCGTATACCGGCTTCGTGATGCCGAAGCTCACCCCAGACAGGGGCCCGGATGGATCGATCACCGACATCACCATCTCGTATCCGATGGACCTGACGACGCAGATGCTCGAGTTTTCAGGAGTGCAGAAAAAATAGGTGGTAATCACACGCAAAGTAGGTAAAATCACTACATTATGGCGATCGGCAACCTAGTGTCCGTGTCGGCGGCGGATGCGAATCGCAGTTTCTCCGAACTGCTTCGCGGTGTCCGCGACGGCAACGGCTACGTCGTGACGTCGCATGGCAAGCCGGTGGCGAAGCTGATTCCTTTCGACGGCGATCCCACATCTGCGGATGCGGCGCGGCGCACGCTGTTGGCGCGACTGCGGAAGCAGCCGGTGGTCGACATCGGCCCGTGGACTCGCGATTCGCTCTACGAGGATCCGGCGTGAGGGTCGCGCTCGATACCAATGTGCTCGCGTACGCCGAGGGCACCAATGGTATTGCGAGGCGCGACACGGCGCTGGAGATCATCGATCGATTGCGCGGCGAGGAAGTGTTGCTGCCCACACAGGTCCTCGGCGAATTGTTCGCGGTACTAGTGCGCAAGGCGGGGCGGTCACGCAGCGCGTCCAAGCGCGCCGTGCTCGAATGGGGGGATTGGTTCCCCCTCATCGAGACCTCACCCGAGGTGTTGCTGGCGGCCACCGACCTCGCGTCCGACCATCAGTTCACCATCTGGGACGGCATTGTTCTCGCCGCGGCGGCTGACGCGCGCTGCCGTCTGCTGCTCTCGGAGGATCTTCAGGACGGCTTCACATGGGGTGGGGTGACGGTCGCCAATCCGTTCGCCGCCTCCCTCCATCCGCTGTTGGCCTCGGCGCCCGCCCCTCGAGGCCATCAACGAGGCTGAGGCCCACCCCCTCGCGAAGATTCGCATTCAAGTTCCTGTATTCTTCAGGGAGTGCCGATCTTACATTTCAGGTTGATCTTTGCCGGTTTCACCCTGGCGGCCGCCACCGCGTGCGCCAGTAGCCAGCCGACGTCACGCGTCCCGGACACTGCCCAAACATCAGCACCCCCAGTCGTGCAGCCGGGTGCGCCCGGCGAAGCGAGCCGCATTGTCTCGGCGGAGAGCACCGCGAAGGGCGGCGCCTTGCCGTTTACCGACGCGGACGTCAAGTTCATGCAGGGAATGATCGGGCACCATGCGCAGGCGCTGGAGATGACCGCGTTGCTCTATGACCGCAGCAGTAACCCGGACATGAAGCTGCTGGCCAAGCGCATCGAAGTGTCGCAGCTCGACGAAATCCAGATGATGAAGGGCTGGCTCACCGGCCGCCGGCAGTCGCTGCCGGACGAACATGCCCATCACGCCGGCGACCACGCGCTGATGCCGGGCATGTTGACACTGGCGCAAATGCAGGAGCTGACCGCCGCAAAGGGGGTCGACTTCGATCGCCTGTTTCTGCAGGGGATGATTCGCCATCATGGCGGCGCCCTGACGATGGTGCAGGAGCTGTTTTCGAAGCCGGGGGCGGGGCAAGACGGCGAAATATTTGCCTTCGCGTCGGACGTCGACGCCGATCAGCGCATGGAAATGGACCGCATGGGGGCGATGCTTGCCCTCCTCAAGGAGTACGAGAGATGAGATCCGTCGTCGCCAGGATGCTGTGTTCGTCGGCCGTGTTGCTGTCGGTGGTCATCACAGGCGCGCAGGAGCGCCCGGCCACGCCGGCCCAGGCCGACCCGCGCATTGGCCTCAAACCCGGGCTGCATGACGCCGGTACTGCCGCGCGCGGCCTGGAGCTCGTCGCCAGTCTGCCCAAGCCGGCCGGGTTCGACAAACTCGATGGCGGCCTCGATTTCGCCAATTCCGATCTCGCGTTCCAGGGCAACCATGTCTTCATGGGCAACTTTGCCGGATTCAACAGCTATGACATCGAAAACACGCGCAAGCCGCGTCTGGTGACGTCGGTTGCGTGTCCCGGCGGCCAGGGTGACCTTTCCGTGTTCGGCAACCTGCTGTTCATGTCGGTGGAGCAGACGCGCGGCCGCGTCGACTGCGGACTGCAGGGCGTCAACGACCCGGTCAGCAAGGAACGCTTTCGTGGGGTCCGCATCTTCGACATTACCGACATCAGCAAGCCGCGCCAGGTGGCGGCGGTGCAGACGTGTCGAGGCTCGCACACGCACACGCTGGTGACCGCCAGGACCGACAAAGCCCACGTCTACGTGTACGGGTCGGGCACTGGCGGCGTGCGCGCCGGCGAAGAGCTCGAAGGGTGCACCGGCGGCGATCCCAAGGACGACCAGAACACCGCGCTCTTCAGCATCGACGTCATCAAGGTGCCGCTGGCGAATCCCGAACAGGCGGCCATCGTCAACCGGCCGCGCATCTTCGCCGACACGACGACGGGCGCGATTGCTGGACTGTGGACCGGTGGCGATCACGGCCCGGGAACGCAGCGCACCTCCACGACCAATCAGTGCCACGACATCACCGTGTATTCGGAAGTCGGTCTCGCGGCCGGCGCGTGCTCAGGCAACGGCATCCTGATGGACATCTCCGATCCGGTGAATCCACGGCGCCTGGATCACGTGTCGGACAAGAACTTCGCCTACTGGCACTCGGCGGCGTTCAACAACGACGGCACCAAGGTGATCTTTACCGACGAGTGGGGGGGCGGCACGCGCCCGCGCTGTCGCGAGACCGACCTGCCGACATGGGGCGCCAACGCGATCTTCGACATCGTCGACAAGAAGATGAAGTTTGGCGGTTACTACAAGCTGCCGGTGGCGCAAACGGAAACGGAAAACTGCGTCGCGCACAACGGATCGCTGATTCCGGTGCCGGGCCGCGACATCAAGGTGCAGGGCTGGTATCAGGGCGGCGTGTCGATGTTCGATTTCACCGACTCGGCGAATCCGATTGAGATCGCATTTTTCGACCGCGGTCCGATCGACGAGAAACAGCTGATCACCGGCGGATTCTGGTCGGCTTACTGGTACAACGGCCACATCTACGGGGCGGAAATCGCGCGAGGCATCGACATCTTCCGGCTGACGCCGACCGAACACCTCACCCAGAATGAGATCGACGCCGCGGTGCAGGTGCGGATGACCGAATTCAACACGCAGGCGCAGCCGCGCTTGACTTGGCCGGCGAATTTCATCACCGCGCGCGCGTATGTCGATCAGCTGGCACGCAGCAAGGCGTTGTCGGCAGAACGGCTTGCCGCGCTGCGGGCGGGCATCGACCGGGCCGATCGGCAGGGGGCGTCGCGTGCCGACCTCGATGCGGCGAACAACCTCGCCACGCAGCTGGAGCGCGATGCGGCGACAGGCAAGGGAACCGACGCCGAGCGGATGAAATCACTGGCGGCCACGATCAAGGGGCGCCTCGCGCGCCTGCGTTAACAGAGCGCTGGTTCGAGCCTCGCCGTCGCGGGCGCTGGCTTCGTGACCGTTGCACTTGTCCGCCCCAGTACTACGCAGTACTAGCGGACGCGGAAGCTTTCACGAAGGCGGTTTGCCCGCCGGGAGTAGACAATGAAGCCACGTTCGACCTCATTTCTGTGCGCCATTGCGGTGGCCTCTGCACTCGCGGCGTTCGCCCACGCGCAGCAGGCCCCGCAAACAGCGGCCATCAATGCCGACGATCCGCGAGTGAATCTCAAGGCCGGCTTGCATGACGCCGGCGTGGCCGCCAAGAACATGGAGCTCGTCTCCAACATGCCCAAACCACCGGGCTTCTTCGACCCGAAGAATCCGATCGGTAATCCGATTCCGCCAGAGACGCCTGCCAACGCCACGCCCGCAGCGCCGGAGGCCGCCACGCCGCCGTCGGCGGAGGCCGCCACGCCGCCGTCGGCGGAGACACCGGCCAACGGCACCCCTGCAAGTCCTGTTGGGCCACCGTCGAATCCAAACGCCCTGAGCTTCACGAACTCCGATATTGCCTTCCGCGGGACGCAGATGTTCGTCGGCAACTACCACGGCATCAACGCCTACGATATTGAGCGCGCAGACCGTCCGCGGCTGCTGGCGTCAATCGTGTGCCCGGGTGGCCAGGGCGATGTATCGATTCATGGCAACCTGCTGTTCATGTCGGTCGAGCAGACGCGCGGCCGTCTCGACTGCGGCATGGAGGGTGTCGTCCCGCCGGTGAGCGCCGAGCGCTTCCGCGGCGTGCGTATCTTCGACATCAGCAACATGCGAAACCCGAAGCAGCTGGCGGCGATCCAGACCTGCCGAGGCTCGCACACGCACACGCTGGTCACCGATCCGAAAGACAAGTCCAACATCTACGTCTATGGATCCGGCACTGGGGCCGTGCGACCGGGTGAAGAGCTCGAAGGCTGCGTCGCCGATCAGAAGTCGCCGGACACGGCACTCTTCAGCATCGATGTCATCAAGGTGCCGCTCGGCAACCCGGCCCAGGCGGCGATCGTCAGTCGCCCGCGCATCTTCGCCGACCCGAAGACCGGCGCGCTCGGCGGCTTGTGGCAAGGTGGCGACCACGGTCCCGGCACGCAGACGGCCCGTCTGACCAACCAGTGCCACGACATCACCGTATTCCCCGCAATGGGGCTGGCGGCCGGTGCCTGCTCGGGCAACGGCATCCTGATGGACATCTCGAATCCGGAGAACCCGGTCCGGCTCGATCACGTCATCGACAAAAACTTCGCCTACTGGCATTCGGCGACGTTCAACAACGTCGGCACCAAGATCGTGTTCACGGACGAGTGGGGCGGTGGTTCACGCCCGCGCTGCCGCGCGAGCGACCTTCTCAACTGGGGCGCCGACGCGATCTTCGACATCGTCGACAAGAAACTGGTGTTCAAGGGGTATTACAAGATGCCCGCGCCCCAGAGCGACGTGGAAAACTGCGTCGCGCACAACGGTTCGCTGATCCCGGTCCCCGGTCGGGACATCATGGTCCAGGCCTGGTATCAAGGTGGCCTGTCGGTGTTCGACTTCACCGATTCGGCCAACCCGATGGAGATTGCGTATTTCGATCGAGGTCCGGTGGACGCCAAGAACCTGGTCAGCGGTGGCTACTGGTCGGTCTATTGGTACAACGGCAACATTTACGGTTCCGAGATCGCGCGCGGCATGGACGTGTTGAAGCTGCTGCCGAGCGAGCACCTGTCGCAGGCAGAAATCGATGCCGCCATGCAGATTCGGCACACCGAGTTCAACCCGCAAATGCAGCCCCAAATCGACTTTCCGGCAAACTTCATCACGGCGCGGGCCTATCTCGACCAGCTGGTTCGCAGCAAGGCGCTCGCGGCAGACCGCGCCAATACGCTGCGCACGGCCATGGAGCGTGCCGATCGCAACAACCGCTCGCGCGGCGACCTGGATTCGTTGTCAACGATGGCCACGCAGTTGGAGGCGGATGCCAAGTCGTCGAGTGGCATCGACGCAAACCGCATGAACTCGCTGGCGGGGACCCTAAAGGGTCGGATCGCGCGCTTGCGCTAACCGACGCGGGCCCGGGCTTCCGGGCCTCGCCGAGGATGGCTTGGGGTGAGCGGTGGTTAAACCGCCTGGCCGGAAGTACCTGGTTCTGGCATCATTGCCGGCTGACGATGGACTTGCCAGAGTGGCTGGAGCCGATGGCGGCGACGCTGACCCAGGACCGGTTTACTGGCCCGGACTGGATCTTCGAACGGAAGTACGACGGCATACGGCTGCTTGCGTTCAGGAGCGGCGGGGACCTGCGTCTGTTGTCTCGCAACCGGTTACCGCAACGCTACCCGTCGGTCGCCACCGCGATCGCGAACCTGCCGGTG
>JACCSI010000126.1 GCA_013813075.1 Acidobacteriota bacterium
CTGCTGGACCGCGCCATCCGAGACCTCCAGCGGGTCAATTACGCCGCGCTCGATGCCGACGGGCGCGCACAGTTCGATACGGCGCGCCGTTTCATGCAACAAGCCGAAGACGCCATCAAGGGTTCTAACCTCGCGTTTGCAGGCAAGCTCGCGGACAAGGCGGCGACCATGGCAGCCGTCCTGATGCGCTAGCAAACGGCCCTGCCCGCGGCCCGATTCCAGCTGGCCACCTCCTGTCCTTTAAGCCTCCCGCCCCAGTGACGTGTCAGGCCGTGACGCCAAGCAGGAGGGCCGATTGGGCCAGCATCCGCGCGCTTGTGCGACGCGATGAGATGGGGCGCTCGCATGGGGGGCGGCGTAAAAAAACGAAAATAAGACGAATGACAGCGGAATATCGTAGAATGTCGATATCTAGCGTATGCCCTAAAATAAAAACGCAACATGTTGTGGTTTCCGCGCTTGACAAGGACGTAACAGCAGGCGCATATTGACCCTCTCGCGTGAAATAACTCGTGGCGCAGGTCACCTCCTGATGACCGGCAAGACGGGTGACGACGCCGACGAAACATAGGCCGTCGCACGACCTCAGAGCGCGCGCGACCAACACATTTCTGCAACGGATTTACACCGTAGGGCGAGCGCCCCATAAGGGCTTACTTTCGCTCGCGCGGGAGGACGCATGAACGAAGGCGCTGCTCACAAATTGGCCGCTGCCGCCGCAGGGCAGCAGACGGTCTCCTCGGCCCCGGCCGGACATCACGTTGCGGCTGAGGTGCCACTACAGGAAGCACCGCGCCAGACCGACATCCCGGGGCTGCAGTTCCCGCGCTTTTTCTCGACCGCCGGGACCGACCCGTTCACCCAGGTCGAATGGGAACTGCGCGACGCGGTCATCGGCAGTGAAAAAGGCGAGATCGTCTTCGAGCAGCGTCAGGTTGAGATGCCGAAGCCGTGGTCGCAACAGGCGACCAATATTGTCGTCTCGAAGTATTTTCGCGGTCACGTCGGCGCGCCCGATCGCGAGCGTTCGGTCAAGCAGCTGATTGGCCGCGTCGTCGACACAATCGCGGCGTGGGCGCGCAAGCAGAACTACTTTGCGTCGGACGAAGCCCTTGCCGCGTTTGCCGGCGACCTCAAGCACCTGCTCGTCGAACAGAAGGCCGCCTTCAACAGTCCGGTCTGGTTCAACTGCGGTTTCGAAAAGGCGCCGCAGTGCTCCGCGTGCTTTATCAACGCAGTCGACGACACCATGGAGTCGATCCTGACGCTGGCGAAGACCGAGGGCATGCTCTTCAAGTTCGGCTCGGGCACGGGCAGCAATCTGTCGGCGATTCGCTCGTCGAAGGAACTGCTCGCCGGCGGCGGCACGGCGTCTGGTCCGGTGTCGTTCATGAAAGGCTTCGACGCGTTTGCGGGCGTCATCAAGTCAGGCGGCAAGACGCGTCGCGCCGCAAAGATGGTCATTCTCAACGCCGAGCACCCCGACATCGTCGAGTTCATCAACTGCAAGGTTGAAGAAGAAAAGAAGGCGTGGGCGCTCATTGACGCCGGGTACGACGGCTCGTTTACGGGCACGGCGTATGGGTCGGTGTTCTTTCAGAACTCGAACAACTCGGTGCGCGTGACCGACGAGTTCATGCGTGCGGTGCTCGACGACGGTCTCTGGCAGACGCGTGCGGTGACCAACGGCGAGGTCGTGGACACCTACCGCGCGCGGGATCTGATGCGCGCGATTGCCGAAGGCACCTGGGTGTGCGGCGATCCCGGCATGCAGTTCGATACCACGGTCAACGAGTGGCACACCTCACCGAACACGGCGCGCATCAACGCGAGCAATCCCTGCTCGGAATACATGTTTCTGGACGATTCGGCGTGCAACCTGGCGTCGATCAACCTGATGAAATTCGTGCGTGACGACGGCGAGTTCGACGTCGAGTCGTTCAAGGCGGCCTGCCGCACGCTGATTACCGCGCAGGAAATCCTGGTCGACAACTCGAGTTATCCGACCACGGCCATCGAGAAAAACAGCCACGCATTTCGTCCGCTCGGCCTTGGCTACGCCAACCTTGGAGCGCTGCTGATGTCGCGCGGCCTGCCCTACGACAGCGATGGGGGTCGTGATTACGCGGCGGCCATCACCGCGGTGATGACCGGTGAGGCCTACGCCCAGTCCGCACGTGTGGCGCGGGACCACGGCGGTCCGTTCGCCGGCTACGAGCTCAATCGTGAGCCGTTCCTGCGCGTCATGCGCAAGCATCGCGATGCCATCAAGGACATCAACGCCAGGAACGTGCCTGCGGATCTGTATAACGGCGCCCGGCAGGCGTGGGACGAAGCGGTGGAGTTGGGCGAGGACTTTGGCTACCGCAACGCACAGGCGACCGTGCTCGCGCCGACCGGCACCATCGGCTTCATGATGGACTGCGACACCACCGGCGTCGAGCCCGATATCGCGCTGGTCAAGTACAAGAAGCTGGTCGGCGGCGGGATGATGAAGATCGTGAACATGACGGTGCCAATGGCACTCAAAAAGCTCGGCTACACGGCGACGCAAATCGCCGAGGTCATCGAGCACATCGATCAGAAGGAAACCATCGAAGGGGCGCCGCATCTGCTCGATCGCGACTTGCCGGTGTTCGATTGCGCATTCAAGGCCGCCAACGGCGATCGGTCGATTCACTACATGGGCCACATCAAAATGATGGGCGCCACCCAGTCGTTCATCTCCGGGGCGATCAGCAAGACCGTCAACGTCCCCAAGGACGCGACGGTGGAAGAGATCGAACAGGCGTATCTCGAAAGCTGGCGACTCGGCGCCAAGGCGATTTCGATCTATCGCGACGGGTCGAAGCGCACGCAGCCGCTCAACACCTCGCGCGACAAGTCGCCGGCCGCGGCGATTGCGGGGCTCGTCGAATCGGCCGGTCCGCGTCGTCGTCGCCTGC
>JACCSI010000134.1 GCA_013813075.1 Acidobacteriota bacterium
TCGCCACGTCGCTCGGCGGCGAACGATTGCTAGCGCTATTGTCGTCGGCCTTCGGGATGCTGGCGGCGCTGCTGGCGGCGGTCGGGATGTACGGCGTCATTTCCTATTCGGTCACGCAGCGCACGCAGGAAATAGGCGTGCGCACGGCGCTCGGCGCCGGCTCGTCTCAGGTGATGTGGCTATTCCTGCGCCGGGCGATCGTGCAACTGGTAATCGGCCTGACGATCGGCGTGGCGGGCGCGTTTGGTGTCGGCAAGATCTTCGAGAGCACGGAGTTGCTGGTGCAGACCAACGGTCGTGATCCGGTTACGATCGGGTCGATCGCCGTCCTGCTGGCAGCAGTCTCACTGGCGGCGTGCGTCTGGCCGGCGCGTCGAGCGACACGAATCGATCCTCTCGTGGCGCTACGAGGAGACTAAGCCGGCGACGGCCGCGCCGTTGCTGCGCGATGACGCCCGCCCTTAGGCATTACAGACCGTCACAGTCCGAATGCATACAACGCCTGGGTGGTCCGCACGTAGATGCGACCGTCGGCAAACGCGGGCGTAGCGTAGGTCTCTTCCTTCAGGTCGTTGACGACCTTGACTGCAAGGTCGCCACCGGGTGCGACGACGACCACGGCCCCGGCTTCGGTGGTGAAGAACAGGTTGCCGTCAGCAGCAATCGGTGAGGCAAACACCGCGCCTGGCGCACCTGTCAGGCGACCCTGCTTGATGACGTCACCCGTCTCCGGGTTGAGTGTCGTCACGATACCGTTGTCGTTGACCATGTAGAGGACGCGGCCATAGAGAATGGGCGAAGGCAGTTGTGGCACGCTGCGTTGATACTTCCAGCGAATCGCCTTGTCGCTCATGTCGCCGGACCCGCCGAGACGAATCGCGAGCATGCCGTTTTCCGAATCGAGCGCGGCGCGATAGTACGCCCACTCGTCCTTGTTGAGCGATGCACTGCCGTCGAGATCGGTCGCGTCAAACCAGAACGCCGCCGTGTATTTCGGAAACTCAGCCTTCTCGATGGTGCCATTGCCGTTGGTGTCGATGCTTTTCCACACGTCGTCTGCGAGGGGGACGGTGACTTTGTTGCCGGGATCGTTGACCGGTGCGCCGTAGCCGTTCACGTAGATGGTGTCGCCGCCGATGACTGGCGTCGACTTCATCTCGAACGAGAGCCCGCCCACCCACCACAGCTTCTTGCCGCTGGCTGCGTCATATGACGTCAGCAGGAACGAGCCAGGCAGGATGATTTGATCTTTGCGGTCGGGTCCTCGCCACACGATCGGCGTCGAGTGGCCGCTTTTGGCCTCGGGTCGGTCCACCTTCCACACCACGCGACCGCTGCGCTTGTTCACCGCCATCACGTACGAGCCCAGGCTCTGATCGCAGGCGAGGATGATGTTGTCGCCAACGATGACGGGAGAAGCGCCCATGCCATAAATGTTGTTGAACGGACCAAGCGGCATCGCCCAGAGTTGCGTGCCGGCGCGGTCGTAGCCAATGAGGCCGTAGTCGGGGAAGAAGACGTAAATGCCGTTCTCCTCAACGGCCGGACTGGGCGAGGCAGGATTGTTGCGCTTGTCAACAACCTTGGTGCTGACCTTCGGCGCGCCGCGCTCCCAGAGAATCTTTCCGGTTCCGCGATCCACCGCGAGTGTGACGAGTGTGTTATCGCGCAGCGCGGTGAGATAGAGCCGATCGCCCTGCAGAATTGGTGACGAGTGGCCCTGCGGAAGCGGCAGCTTCCATACCAGGTTCTTGTCGTGCCCGAACTCGGTAGGAACCTTGACGGCCGTCGAGATGCCAGAACCATTCGGACCGCGGAAGCGCGACCAGTCGGGTGGGCCGGCCGCCAGCAACGGAGCCGACACCAACAGGCAAAAGGCAAGAGGCCGAACGCAAATGGCCAAGGGCCGAAGGAACAAGACCCGCGCCCATAGGTGAGAGGTTCGCGGTGGTGCAGACGGCATCCGCGAAGTATAAGCGGGCGCTAGGAAATGCGCTCCGGCTCCATCACTTTTTCGGTCACTGTGCCGCCCGTTAGGCTGACGTAATAGACCTTGGCCTCAGCACGAGTGGCCACGACGCGCTTGACCTCGTTGTCCTCGAAGTAGATACCGGCGTCGTTGTCGCAGGCGTAGCCTGGCTTCAACGCTCCGGAACCAATCAGCTTGTGGTACAGCGGGCGCCGGTCTTTTTCGGCGTCGTAATGCGGCGAATGACTGCCCTTGAGAAATCCGAGACACTTGACGATCGACAGCTCCTTGGGCCGTGAGTCGGTGGTCCCTTCCTCGAACCAGCACAACGAACCGGCACTGGCGCCGCCGAGGACGATGCCGCGCTCCCATGCTTGCTTCAGCACCACGTCCATACCCTGGGCTGTCCAAATCGCCTGCTGATTCAGCGTGTTGCCGCCGGAACAGACGATGCCGTCCACCGACAACAGCACGTCCTCCCAGCTGCGAGACTGGCGGGTGCTGGCGATGAAGCTTTCTTGCGCCGACGGCTCGACGTTGAGCGGCGCGCAGTTGCGAAACCAGGTGATGATGCCGGACGCCGAATCTGCCGACGCCGTCGGAAGGTAGAGCAGCTTCGGCCGCGGTTTGCCCGTGAGCGTGGCCATGTAGCGGATGAAGGCGGTGTTGAAGCCGCCACCCGCAACGAGGATCTTGCGCGCGCCCGCCTGCGCCGGCAGCTCCGACACGCCATTGGCGGCGTCAGCCACCGCAGGACCCGCAATCAAGCTGGCGCCAACACCGACCGAACCGAGTGCGGAGGAGACGAGGAAGTCGCGTCGTTTCATGTCTGCGCCGGTTGTCACTACTGCTGGCCCGCGGTCTGCGGCGTCGCCGGCAGCACGTGGAAGGTGAGGCTCGTGAACATCATCTCCTCCCACGTCTGGTCGCCCCACCAGACGTCTTTGGTGGCATCGGGATTGGACTTGTTACCGGGCGAGTTGTCGTACCACGCCGTCGCGTGGATCTTCGTACCCGCAGGCAGCTTGAGCGGCTGCTTGAACTGGTACTCGTGCTGCCACTCGAAGTCGTAGTTGGGAACCGACAGGAGAGTCTCGCGCCGGCCATCCGGATAGATCGCTTCGTAGAGCCACCGCTTGCCCCGCACATGCGTGTGCGGTGTCATGCTGAACAGCAGCAGGTCGCGATTGATCGTCACCTCCGCATCGACCTTGTGGTCGGCGGCGCCCGGCGGGATGTGCAGGCCGCCGTTGATGAGCGCCATGCCGGACAGGGCCATCTTCGGCGGCTCCTTCGTGAAGACGAGACCGAGCTTCGTGCGATCGGCAGTCGGTTCGCCAATCGTGGTGTAGTGCATCTGGAACACCAGCGACGACCCGGCGGGCAGGCGCATCGCCGTGCCCGCGGGGAACGTGCGCGTCGAATTGCCGGGCACGTAGCCGCCGATCGACGACCCGGTGCCGCGTGGACGCGGGCGGTAGTTTGGCGGCAGCGGCTTGCGCTCCCCCTCAGGCAGCGGCGGTCCACCGGTCTGTCCGGCGGGAATGTCCGTGCCTTCGGCAAAGGTGAAGAGCGGCTGTTGTTGCGGACGTTGTGCCGCGG
>JACCSI010000151.1 GCA_013813075.1 Acidobacteriota bacterium
GGAATACGGAAAGCATCAAGATGCAGCGCAACCCGGATGTCACCGTCCGCAGCCGCGGCGTCATGGAAAAGTGCACCTACTGTGTGCAGCGCATCAACGACGGGCGCATCCAGGCCAAGCGGGAAGACCGCGAGATTCGCGACGGCGAGGTGTTGACCGCCTGCCAGTCCGTCTGTCCGACAGATTCGATCGTGTTCGGCAACATCAACGACGCGAACAGCCGCGTCGCGCAACTGAAATCCAGCCCGCGCAGCTACGCGATGCTCGAGGAGCTCAATACCCGGCCGCGGACAACGTATCTGGCTGCGGTGCGTAATCCGCACCCCTCGCTGCCGACCCACAGCAGCGTCGGCGGGCACCACACCGAGGAGGCCGAAGACCAGGGCTCTGCACCGAGTGGGCAGCACTGATGGCGAATAACCTTCATCGTTCCGCGGGGGTGCTCGACGTCCCGGTCATCGCACCGGGCCATGACTTCGAAACCGTCACCGAAACGGTTGCGCAGATTCCACTTTCCAAGCGCACGCCGCTTGGGTGGATCTTCGGCTTTCTGATCGGCCTGACGCTATTGGGCGGCCTGACCATGGCGCTGGGCTGGCTGTTGCTCAACGGCATCGGCATCTGGGGCAACAACATCCCGGTGGCGTGGGCTTTTGACATCATCAATTTCGTCTGGTGGATCGGCATTGGTCACGCCGGCACGCTCATCTCGGCGATTCTTCTGCTCTTCAAACAGCAGTGGCGAATGTCGATCAGCCGGTTTGCCGAGGCGATGACGATCTTCGCCGTCATGTGCGCGGCGATTTTTCCGATTTTCCACACCGGCCGTCCCTGGCTGGCCGCGTACTGGCTCTTCCCCTACCCCAACACGATGGGTCTCTGGCCGCAGTTCCGCAGCCCGCTCATCTGGGACGTGTTTGCGGTGTCGACCTACGCGACGGTCTCAATCGTGTTCTGGTACGTCGGCCTCATCCCCGACTTCGCGACGATGCGCGACCGCGCCGTGTCGCGCGTGAAGCAGACCATCTTTGGGATGTTGTCGCTCGGCTGGCGCGGCTCGGCCCGGCACTGGCACCGGTACGAGGTGGCCTCGCTGATTCTCGCCGGTCTGTCGACGCCGCTGGTGCTGTCCGTGCACACCGTCGTCAGCTTCGACTTCGCGGTGTCGGTGCTGCCCGGGTGGCACGCCACGATCTTTCCGCCCTACTTCGTCGCGGGAGCCATCTACTCCGGTTTCGCGATGGTGCTGACGCTGGCGATTCCGGTGCGCGCGGCATACAAGCTTCAAGACTTCATCACCATGAAGCACATCGACAACATGGCAAAAGTCATGTTGGCGACCGGCTTGATGGTCGGTTACGGCTACCTCATGGAAGCGTTTTTCGCGTATTACAGCGGCAGCTTCTATGAACGGCAGATGATGATCAAACGCATGTTCGGCCCCTACGGGTGGGCGTATTGGCTGTTGATCTTCGTTAACGTCGGTCTCGTGCAGCTGTTGTGGTTCCGGCGCGTGCGCGCCAACCTGCCGCTGCTCTTCGTGCTGTCCCTTCTGGTCAATGTCGGGATGTGGCTCGAACGCTTCGTCATCATCGTCACGACCCTGGCGCGCGACTTCGTGCCGGCGTCCTGGGGGATGTATTACCCAACGCGTTGGGACTTCATCACCTACTTCGGCACCATCGGCTTGTTCCTGACGCTGTTCTTCCTGTTCATACGGTTCGTGCCGATGATCTCGATCTTCGAAGTGCGCACCCTGCTGCCGCAGGCCAAGGTGGACCACGGTCACGCGCACGGGGCGGCCCACGGGCCGACCGGCGATGGCCCGGACACGACGCCGCGCTCGCACTGAGGACTTAGCCATGCACGTGAATGAACCAACCAACGCGACCTACGGGGTGATGGCCGAGTTCGACTCGGCGCAGACCATCGTCGATGCCGCGCGGCTGACGATGGCCGAAGGGTTCTCGAAGGTCGAGGCGTATACGCCGGTGCCGATCGAAGAACTCAACGACATCATCCACAAGACGCGGACGATTTTGCCGAAGCTGGTGCTGGCCGGCGCCATCGCCGGCATGATGACCGGCTTTGGTCTGCAGTACTGGGCGTCGGTCATCGAGTACCCGATGAACGTCGGCGGCCGGCCCCATGCGAGCTGGCCGGCGTTTGTCATTCCGTCCTACGAACTCACGATCTTGTTCTAGGCGTTGACGGCAGCGATCGGGATGATCGCGCTCAACGGCCTGC
>JACCSI010000156.1 GCA_013813075.1 Acidobacteriota bacterium
GATGGCGTTGCCGGAAGTGCGCGCGGTGATGTCAAGGCCGTCGAGAATCGGCACGCCGGACGCCATCAGCGTGGACAGCGTTCGGCAGAACCGCGCCACCGAGATCTTGCGCAGGATTGGCCCGAGAATCGGCAGCTTCAGCGAGATCAGGTCGATCACCCGTCGCCCTTTCTCCGTCGCGTAGTAGGCCTTGAACGCCCAGCCAAGCGCGAACCCACCCATGAAGATGAACGGCATGAAGCGGACCAGGGTGTTGCTGAGGGAGATCACGATGCGCGTCGGCAGCGGCAGTTCGGCGCCGAGACCGGCAAACAGCGACGCAAACGTCGGAATGACTTTCCACAGAATCACGCCGACGACCAGCCCCGCAATCACCACGATTGCGACCGGGTAAATCATCGCCGACTGAACCTGCTGCTTCAGTTTGACGGCCTTTTCGATGTAAATCGACAGCCGCTTCAAAATGGTGTCGAGAATGCCGCCGGCTTCACCGGCCGCAATCATGTTCGTGAACAGGGCGTCGAACACCTTGGGGTGGCGCCCCATCGCGTCCGCCAGCGAGGCGCCGCCTTCGACGTCCGCGCGGGTCGCGAGGATTACTTGCGCGAAGTGCTTGTTGTCCTCCTGGGTGCCCAGGATCTCCAGACATTGGACGAGCGGCAGCCCTGCATCGATCATCACGGAGAACTGGCGCGTGAAGACGGCCAGGCTCTTCGCCGGGACGCCTTTCGCACGCAGTTTCTTCGGCGCAGCCGCCTTCGCCTGCGCCGGGGTGATGCGGGTCACGGAGATCTGCTCCCGTCGCAGCATGGCGACGACCGCGTCCATGGTGTCGCCGATGCGCTCGCCGGTGATGTTCTCGCCACCGCGGTTGCGTCCCGAAAATGCAAATCTCGGCATGTGCTAACCCTTGATTCCTATCGTGCGCTTGCTATCGTGCGACTGGACGCGGCGGCATGCCGGTTCGACCGAGGCCGGCCCCGGCCACGACACCGACGCCGCGGTTGATCATTTCCTGCAACTCGTCGCGATGAGAGGAGGCAGAAATCGCCGTCTCGAGCGTGATCATCTTCTTCATGAACAACGTCGCCAGCGACTGGTTCATCGTCTGCATGCCGGCTTTCTCCTGCCCGGTCTGCATCGCGGAGTAAATCTGGTGGACCTTGTCCTCACGAATCAGGTTGCGAATCCCGGGCGTCGGCACGAGAATTTCGAGCGACACGCAGCGGCCCTGTCCATTGGCCTTCGGCAGCAGTGCCTGGCAGACGATGCCTTCCAGCACCATTGACAGCTGCGTGCGGATCTGCGACTGCTGATGCGACGGGAACACGTCGATGATGCGGTTGATGGTGGACGCGGCGGAATTGGTGTGCAGGGTGGCGAACGTCAGGTGGCCGGTTTCCGCGATCTTCAACGCCGATTCGACCGTCTCGAGGTCCCGCATTTCCCCGATCAACACCACGTCCGGATCCTCGCGGAGCGCGGCGCGCAACGCCGCGGTGAAACTCTGGGTGTCGCCGTGGACCTCGCGCTGGTTGACCAGACAGCTCTTGTGGTTATGGAGGTATTCGATCGGGTCTTCGATGGTGAGGATGTGGTTGTGGCGCTCGGAGTTGATCTTGTCGATCATCGCCGCAAGCGTGGTCGACTTGCCGCTGCCTGTGGGTCCGGTGACGAGCACCAGCCCACGAGGCTTCTCCGAGAGCTTGGCGATGACGGCCGGCAGCTGCAAATCGGCAAAACTGCGAATTTTTTCCGGAATCTGCCGATAGACGGCCCCGACTGCACCCTTCTGGTTGAAGATGTTGCAGCGAAACCGCGCCATGCCGCGAATACCAAACGAGAAGTCGAGCTCCATCGTTTCTTCGAAGCGCTTCTTCTGCGCGTCGGTGAGCACGCTATAGGCCAGCGCCTTGGTGTCCGATGCCGCCAGATCCGGAAAGTCGAGGCGACGCAACTCGCCGTGGACGCGCACCTGGGGCGGCGATCCAATGGACAAGTGCAAGTCGGAGCCGTCGAGCTCCACGGTAGTTTTAAGTAATTCCGGCAATGTTGGCATGCGGCTGTCGGTTTTCTAACTATCGGACGGTTTCGCGCAGGACTTCTTCCATCGTCGTCACGCCGGCCTGCACCTTGCGCAAACCGCTGCCGCGCAACGTGATCATTCCTTCTTCGACCGCTTTGCGGCGCAGCTCCAGGGCCGAGGCGCCGACCAGAATCAGCTCGCGGAGTTCGTCGGTAATTTCCATCACTTCATACAGGCCGACGCGGCCCTTGTAGCCGGTCTTGTTGCATTTGTCGCACCCGGTCCCTTTTTTGGGCTTCACCGTCTTGGCGTCCTCGACACTGAAGCCCACTTGCTCGAGCGCATGCGCGGCCATCGGATCCTCAATCTTGCAGTTGACGCACACGCGCCTGACGAGCCGTTGTGCGCACACCAGGTTCAATGAACTGGCCACGAGAAACGGCTCGATGCCCATGTTCATCAGGCGGTTGATGGTGCTGGGGGCGTCGTTGGTGTGCAGGGTCGAGAGCACGAGGTGCCCGGTCAGCGCGGCCTTCACCGCGATTTCCGCGGTCTCGAAGTCGCGGATTTCGCCGACCAGGATGATGTTGGGATCCTGGCGCAAGAAACTGCGCAGCGCCGCGGCGAAATTGAGGCCAATGCTTTCGCGCACCTGCACCTGGTTGACCCCAAGGAGGTTGAACTCGACCGGGTCTTCCGCGGTCATGATGTTGGTTTCGGACGTGTTGATGCGCGAGATTGAGGAGTAGAGCGTGTTGGTCTTGCCGCTGCCGGTGGGCCCGGTGACCAGCACCATGCCCCACGGCCGGTTGATGGCTGCTTCGAGCTTGGTCAGCGATTCGACCTCGAACCCGAGCTTCGTCATGTCGAGCATCAGCTTCGATTTATCGAGCAGACGCATGACGATCTTCTCGCCGAAGAGTGTGGGCAGACACGACA
>JACCSI010000024.1 GCA_013813075.1 Acidobacteriota bacterium
CCATGGAAGTCCTCCTGGTGGCCGCCAAAAAAGAGAAGATTGCCGACTACACCGGCGTCATCGCCCAGGCGGGCCGGAACGCCGTCGTCATCGACGTCGACGCGTTCGCACTGCAGAACGCCTACGAAGTGAACTACGGCACGGAGCCGGGCTCGGTCATCGTGCTCCTCAATGCCGGCGCCAGCGCCATCAACATCAATATCGTGTCGGGATCACAGTCCGTCTTCACCCGCGACGTTTCGACGGGTGGCAACGCATTTACCGAAGCCGTGCAAAAAGAGTTGAACCTGCCATTCGACGCGGCCGAACAGTTGAAGAAAGGGCAGAGCGTCGACGGCCTCAGCTACGAGGAGGCGCGGCCGGTGCTCAAGGCGATGACCGACAACGTGTTGCTCGAAGTCGAAAAAACGTTCGACTTCTTCAAGGCCACTGCCTCCAACGACCACATCGATCGCATTGTCCTGAGCGGCGGGGCTTCGCGCATCGAAGGATTCAGCGACGCCCTGCGTGAGCGGTTCGAGACTCCGATCGAGCAGTTCGACCCGTTCAAACAGGTCATCTTCGACGTCAAGAAGCTTGGCATGGCGGCGGAGGAGATGGCGCCGCTTGCGGCAGTCGCCCTCGGCCTCGCGCTTCGGCGGGCGGGGGACCGATGATTCGCATCAACCTTGTCGCGGGCGAACGCCGGGCCGCCAAAGCCGCGGGCCGGTCGTTTGAGATTGGTCAGAAAATGACCGTCGCCGGCAGCTTGATTCTGCTGGTCACGGTGCTGCTGCTTGGCTGGCGATACTGGGCCGTCAACCAGCACGAGGTCCAGTTGACGCGCGACATTGCGGCCGCCCGCCGCGAAGAGTCGCGCCTCGGCGAAGTGCTGAAACAAGTGGCCGCGTTCGACGCGCAGGGGGCGCAGCTGCAAGAGCGGGTCGCGTTGATCGACGAACTGCGCAAAGGGCAGAACGCGCCGGTCCACATGATCGACCAGATTAGCCGCGCGCTCCCGGAGATGACATGGCTGACGAGCGTTCGCCAGGAAGGCTACAACGTCACGGTCGAGGGCCGCTGCACGTCGTTGACGGCGCTGTCGGACTTTGTCAGCAACCTGGAAAGCACTCGCTATTTCAGCCGTCCTGTAGAAATCGTCTCGAGTGCGGTCATGTCCAATCAGAAAGACGGGCCCGACCTGATCGAATTCACCATCAAAGGCACGTTCCAGATGTCCGGTATCGACCAGACGGCACCGGCCGTATCCACGAAGCGAAGGGGGGCCAAAGGTGGCTAGTTTCTCCCTCAGCACGCTGCCATGGAAAACGCAGCTCGCGGTGTTCGTCTCGCTCTCGCTCGGCGCGGCAGGCGTCTTTTACTACTTCCACGAGATGCCTGCACAAGCGCGGATCGCCGTGCACGAGAAAGAGATTGCGGGCGTGCAGACGCAGATTGAAAAAGGCGCCGCGACGGCGCGGCAGTTGCCCGAGTTTCGCCAGAAAGTCGCGGACCTGCAGACGCGACTCGAGAGCCTCCGTCCGATCCTTCCGGATGAGAAGGATGCCGCGGACCTGTTGCGTCGTGTCCATACGCTGGCGATGCAATCCAACTTGACGATTCTGGGCTTTCGCCCGCAGTCGGTGAACACCCGAACGCTGCATGCCGAGTGGCCGATCAACCTCGAGCTCGAGGGGACGTACCACAACCTGGGCCTGTTCCTCGATCGGGTCAGCAAGGTGCCGCGCATCATCAACGTGAGCGGGCTCGTCATCGAGGCCCGCTCAGATCCGCAACCGAACGCCACCATCACCGTCAAGTGCACCGCGACGACGTTTGTCTTGATCGACGCGCCGGCGGCCGCACCGGAAGCCGGCAAGAAGACGCGTGCGAAGGCGCCCAAGAAATCATGAAACCTGGAATGACCCTGTTGATGGTTGCGACGCTGAGCACCGCGATCAGCCTGCCCGCCTCCGCACGCTCGACGCCTCAGCGCGACGGCGGGCAGACACCTGCGCCGCCAGTGACGCCCGCGACACCTGTGGTGCCGGCGGGTGGGGCGCCGCCGGTGCCGCCTCCCAATTTCACCTATGACTTGGACGGACGACGCGACCCGTTCCTCAACCTCGTCAACCGCGGCACGGACGTCAAGCAGGGTCCGCCGGCCGGCGCGCGGCCCGAAGGCCTCGCCGGCGTGCTCGTCGATGAAGTCGTGGTGCGTGGCATCGTCCAAAGTCGTGGCGGGTGGGTGGCGATGGTCGGCTCCCCAAGTGGACGCACCTACTCGATTCGCCCGGGTGATCGCTTGATGGACGGCGGCGTCCGCGCCATTACACCGCAGGCCGTGGTGCTGATGCAGCAAATCAACGATCCCCTCTCTCTCGAGAAACAACGCGAGGTGCGGAAGTACCTGCGCCAAGAGGTCAAGTGATGGATCGAAACCAAGGCTCGTCACGAATGTTCGCAGCGAACATTCGGTACGGAGGCTCTTTTCTGATGGCTGGGGTCCTGGCTGTCGCCGTCGCCGCGACGCTCACCGCCGATGTCGATCGCGACGCCGCGCCGGCCGCCGGCCGGGAACGGCGTGCCGAGTTACGTGCGATTTCCACCAAGCTCGATGGCGCGCGCAGCCAGGTGCTGATCGAGTCCAGTGAGCCCGTGGCGTATGTCACGAGCCAACCCGATCCCCTGACGGTGCTGGTCGACCTCCGTAATGTCAGCGCCGGGATGATGCCCCCGGGCGTCCTCGGACCGATGCCGCCGGTGTCGGACGTGCGTGTCGAAGAAGCCGTCGCGGGTGATGGCGCCATCGTGGCACGGGTGCGGGTCAAGCTCGCGCACCCCGCCAAGCATCGCGTGCGCAGTTCGCGCAACGTGATTTACGTCGAAGTCGATCGCCCGGTGGTGGCACACGACGCAGCACCAGGAGCGGGAACCGCCGCCCCGGCTTCCCCCGGTTCGTCCGGGGCCCAGGACCCTTCCGGCTCGGCACGCGTGGCGCCGGCCATGGTCGCGGGCCCGGTGGCAGCCGTTGCACAGCCTCCGTCCCCGGCCCCTGTCGCACCCACCCCCGCGTCCGGCATCTTCGACGCGTCGATGGTGAAGTCCGCGTTGCAGCAGCCCGCACCACCACCGCCAGTTCCGACCTCGATGCCCGAAGTTCCACCACCGACTGGGCGGTTTCAGG
>JACCSI010000025.1 GCA_013813075.1 Acidobacteriota bacterium
GCCGCGCAGCAGGTGATGCATCGCCAGGACGTTGCCCTGGTAGGTCTCGAGCGTGTGTTGCCACGACATCGCGACGTGCGCCGAGCCGGCGAGGTGATACACCGCGGATGGACGGATCTCGGCCACCGCGCGGATGACCGCTTCTGGATCCAGCAACTCCACGGCGCTCCACCGGACGTCGGTTCGCAACGCGACCCGCCGGGCATCGGGACGATGCCAGCCCACCACCGGCGTGGGCAGCTGGACGAGCAGGTCGATCAAGTGGCGACCAACGAACCCCGCCGCTCCGGTTACCAGAATCGGTCCCGGCATCACGGGCCGCTACGGCCGGCGGTCGTACTGCGCCTCGTAGTAGGCCTTGAACGCGGGATCCCGTTCCTTGATGGGACGCCACCACCACTCGTTCGCCTGATACCAGGCAACGGTTTCGGCAAGCCCCTGAAGAAAGGGCACCTGTGGCGCCCAGCCGAGCGCGCGCAGCTTTGTGGTGTCGAGCGCGTAGCGACGGTCGTGTCCCGGGCGATCGGGCACCGGCTTGATCAATGAGGCCGGCTTTTCCATCAGGTCGAGCACGCGGTGCGTGAGATCGAGATTGCGCACTTCGTTGCCGCCGCCGATATTGTAGACCTCGCCGTTTCGCGCGTCGTCGATGAGTCGATCCACTGCACGGCAATGGTCGAGCACGTGCAGCCAGTCGCGCACATTGCCGCCGTCGCCATAGAGCGGCACCGGAATGTTGTCCACCAGGTTGGTCACAAACAGCGGCAGGACCTTTTCCGGGAACTGGTACGGCCCGTAATTGTTCGAGGCTCGCGTGACGATGACCGGCACGTCGTAGGTGGCAAAATAGCTATACGCCAGTCGATCGGCGCCGGCTTTGCTCGCCGAATACGGATTGCGGGGCTTCAGTTCATCGTGCTCGGTGCTGGCCCCTTCGGGCACGCTGCCGTAGACCTCATCGGTCGAAATCTGCACGAACCGGCGCAGCCCCGGCGCGCGCCGCGCGGCCTCGAGCAACACGAAAGTGCCTTCGACGTCGGTGCGAATAAAGTCGCCGGCGGCCATAATCGCACGATCGACGTGGGTCTCGGCCGCGAAGTGCACCACGATATTGGCGCGTTCCACGAGTGGACCCGCGATGTCGGCATTGCAGATGTCGCCGAGCACGAACGTATGCCGCGGATCGTCCATGACGTCATGCAGGTTCTCACGACGTCCCGCATACGTCAGCTTGTCGAGAGTGGTGAGATGCCAGTCAGGGTGAGTCTGCAGGGCGTAGCGGACGAAATTACTCCCGATGAAGCCGGCCCCGCCCGTCACGAGCACTTCAACCATCTTTGCGGGTCCAATCGTACGGCAGCGTCCCGTGCGGCTCGAGCCGGTATTCGTCGGGTTGATCGTACTGGTACGGTTCGGTGGGCAGATTGAGGACGGTCGCCGTCTCGGCGCTGATGCACTTCCAGCCGTGATACACCAGCGCCGGAACCTGCACCAGCAGCCGGTTCTCGACGCCGAGGAAGAACTCGTTGATCGCCCCCTTCGTCGTCGAGCCATCACGGGTGTCTACCAGGACCAACTTCACCATGCCGGTGAGACAGATGAAATTATCGGTCTGCTGGCGATGGAAATGCCACGCCTTGACGACTCCTGGATAGGTGGCTGAAATATAGACTTGGCCGAACTTGGTGAAGAGGTCGGTTTCGTCAGCGCGCAGAATCTCCATCAGCCAGCCGCGGTCATCGGCGATCGCGCTCAACGGCTTGACCTTGACGCCATCAATCCGCGGCGGTTTGGCCGCCGCGGCCGGATATCGAGTCGGACTGCTCACGTCGGCTCCCCTTACCAGCGGATCCAGACTTCGGAATTGTCGCCCAGCATGAAGCGATAGGCCGAAGGCTTGAGCGGCATGCGGTTGATCTTGACGTTCTTGCCGATGAGGCTGTCCGCGACGCGCGTCCCCAGGTCGTTGACGCACGACCCTTCGAGCACGATGCTGTGTTCGATCTCCGAGTCGCGGATCTCGACGTCGTTCATGATGGCCGTGAACGGGCCGACGTAGGCGTTCCGGATTCTCGCGCCCGCGCCAATGATCACCGGGCCGCGGACGACCGAATGCTCGATGACGGCCCCGGCCTCGATGATCACCTTCCCCTCGATGCGAGACTCGGCATCGACCGTTCCGTCGATGCGGCGGGTGATGGTTTCCAGAATCAGGCGGTTCGCTTCGAGCATGTCCTCGAGCTTGCCGGTGTCCTTCCACCATCCGTCAACCAGATGCGGCGTCACGGTCAACCCGCGATCGATGAGATCCTGAATCGCATCGGTGATCTCGAGTTCGTTGCGGCGGCTCGGTGTGATGCGCTTTACCGAGTCGAAGATCTCGGGGCCAAACATGTAGACGCCGACCAATGCGAGGTTGCCGATCGGATCTTGCGGTTTCTCAACCAGTCGCACAACCTTCCCGTCTTTCAACTCCGCCACGCCGAACATCTGTGGGTCCGGGACCGGCGTCAGCAGGATTTGCGCGGCAGGGTGTTCGTGGCCGAATTGCTGAACGAACGGGACGATACCTTTGTTCAGCAGGTTGTCGCCCAGATACATCACGAAGGGCTCGCCGCCGATGAACGCTTCACTAATCAGGACCGCATGGGCGAGACCGCGCGGCTCGTCCTGCTGGATATAGGTGACGCAGACGCCCCAGCGCGAGCCGTCGCCAACCGCTGCGCGAATCTCGGCATGCGTCTCGCCGACGACGATGCCGATCTGGCGGATACCGGCTTCGGCCAGCGCTTCGATGCCGTAGAAAAGCACCGGTTTGTTTGCCACGGGGACCAGCTGCTTGGCGCTGGTGTAGGTGAGCGGCCGGAGCCGCGTGCCGCGGCCGCCGCTCAGGATCAGACCCTTCATGGTGGAACGACAATCTTACTCTTCAGTATTGCCCCCCGCCAAAGGCGCCGAAGAAGTTCGAGAACGTGCCGATGCCGGCCAGGGTGAAGGAAAGGTTGAAGCGTCGGTCCTGAGGAATCGCCGAGAATGACGTCGGAAACTTGAACTGCTGATACTCGACGGAGAGGCCGCAGCACTGCGCATGGTAGTGCCCGACCCATCGCTGCTGAATGATATAGCCGCGGCTGACGTCCCAATTGAGCAGGTAGCTGCCCCCCGTCTTGCCGCCGAGAAAATTGAGCGTCGTCGAGGCGTTGACCGCGTTTTCGAACGGTGAGTTGTCGTAGTTGCGCGTGCTCCACCCGATGTTGACCTGCGCGGCGCGATACGTGCTGCCGCCAGTGGTGTTGAAGGTGCGCAAGGTGCCGTCCTCCTGATCGAACTCCATCCGCACGGTGGCGTTGGTAAACGCGGTCGGCGTCGCTCGGACGGTGACGGCCACCGGGGAAAAATTGCTGGCGGAACGTTGATTGCGATAGCTGGACTGGTAGTTGACGTCGAACTGGCTCGCCAGCGCATCGGTGTAGTAACTCTGCGTCAGCGACACGCTCAGCATCTCGCGCGGTGCCGCGGCGCTGGGGCGCGCCACTGAATCCGCCGCCGCTTTGCGAACCAGCAGGCGGTTGGTGAGGCCATAGGCGAACCGCGACACGCCGCCCACGACGTAGTCGTATGAGCCGCCGATTTCGGGGACGCGGTTCTGGTTATCGAAGTCGGTCACGCGCTGGATGCTGAACGTCGGCTCAACCACGTGCTTCAGTCGATCGGCAATCGCGTTGTTGGGCGAATAGACGCGGCTGAACACCGGCCCGATGGCTTCGGCGCGGAAGTCCAGGTATCGGCGCGTCATCGGGACGGCGACCTGGCGAAGAGAGTCGTCAAGACTTTCGCTGAAGTAAGTATTGCGGAAGGCCACCGATGCATTGACGTTCAGGAACGACCAGTTGCTCAGCGCGGCGCGGAAGGTCGGTTGAAAATCGAAGCGCCCGATGCTGAAGTCCTGTTCGGTACCGTCGCTTTTCCTGATGTACAGGATTCGGCTCGCGTCGGCGGTCGTTGACACGTAAAACGGCAGCGTGCCGAGCCGTTTGCTCGACAAATTGGCGATCAGCGAGGGCGCAAAGCCATTGACGTCCGACTGCGTCTCCGACTGAAAGAGCTCGGCCCGCTGGTAATTTCCGGTGAGACTGATACCACCCCATGTCCCGGTGACACTGCCGGCTACACTGCGCTGGCGCCGCGAGGCTTCATAAATATTGGTGTTGTAAAGCTGCTGCGACGTCAGACTCGAAAAATAATCCAGATGCAGGCGTGCGCGAAAGCCGCCCGGCAGCATCTGGGCGACACCACCGCGCAACTCGTAACTCGTTTCCGCCGGAAGAATCGAGCCGGTGCCGCCCGTGGACTCGAGCAGTGTTTCCTTCTGCACCAGTCGGTAGCCCCGGACATTGCCTTCCGACCCCGGACCCACCAGGTAGCGGTAGTCGACGCCGACACCCTGCCCGGCCTTGGTGTACCAGTCGTGCATCACCGTCAAATCCTGGCTGCGGCTCATCGCCCAGAAGAACGCATTGCTCAACGACTGGCCGCGAAAGGTCGACGTGCCATACGTGGGCAGCAGAAACCCGGTGGCGCGGTCGTCGCTCTGAATCGGGTAATACATGATCGGCAGGTAGAACACCGGGACGTCTTTCACCCGGACGACGGCATTGCGCAGGATCGCGTAATTTTCGAGGTCGATGGTCGCGCTGCCGGTGACGATGTCCCAGCGCGGTGTCGGCTGGACACACGTGGTGAAGCTGCCATTGGTGATTCGGTACTTGTCGTCGGCCACCTTCTCGATTGTCTCTCCGTAAAAATAGATATCGGGCTCGAGCGTCCCGAACATGCTCTTGTCCTGGAGCGCGCGGTCGCCAAGCGACGCCTGGCCCGACGCCGTGTAAAAGGTGCCCAGGCCCGTCTTGGTATTGAACACCACGCGTTCGGCCGAGATGCGCGCGGTCGGTGAGGCCAGCAGCACGTTGCCGGACGCCTCGAACTCACCGCTGACGCGATTCCACACCAGCTCGTCGGCGAAGATCTGCTGTCCGGCATTTGCCCCAACGCCGTTGATTTCAACCTCGCGCATCAGGCGGATGCGATCAGCATCAATCTGTTCGAACGTGAATTGCTTTGAATCCCACCCAGGAATGAGCTGCGCCGCTGCGGGCCGCGCCACCAGGCAGAGCAGGAGAACGAGCCAACGGCGTGCGGGATAGTGCAGCATCAGATCAGAAAAAACGGGCCGGCGCTCGAAGGATAGCGTACGGCCACCGCCCCCTGTGCAATCAGGCGCGCTCGCAGCGGGCCGACCAGAAAAATCGACCCGGCCACCATCGCGCGTTGTGTGCCTGCGAGAGCGACCTGAACTGCCTGGTCGGAGTCGGGAATGGCGAGTGCGCTCGCGTCAGGGACGAGCCGTCGTATTCGGTCGAGCAACGCATCGGCGCCCAGCGCGCGCGGCGACGCGACCTGGGTGGCGATGAAACGTGACACGGCGGGCGCCATGGCCCGGACCATGGTGTCGACATCCTTGTCGTTCATCACGCCGATCACCAACGGCAACGGGCCGGTGGCCGTGCTCGCGATGTACTCGGCAAGCCCCTGGGCCCCTGCGGGATTGTGGGCTGCATCGATCAACACATCACCCGCGGAGGTGCGCAGCCATTCGAGCCGTGCGGGCCATTCGACCTCGGATAACGCCGTGACGATGTGCGCGCGCTCCACCGGCACACCGTTCCTCGCACATGCCTGCAACGTCGCCACGGCGACGGCGGCGTTGCGCGCCTGGTGGGCGCCGTCCAGTGCGAGGCGCACCGGGGTGCCGCGTGTCGCGTCTGCCGGAGCCGCCTCGATCATTGGTGCACCCTCCCGTGCGGCGACCTCGGTCACCACGCGCCGGGCGTCATCGGGCAGGACGCCCACCACGACCGGAACGCCGGGCTTGATGACCCCCGCCTTCTCGAACGCAATCGCGCCCAGGCTGCCGCCGAGATGCCGTTCGTGATCGAACGCGATGGAGGTGATGACCGACACCATCGGTACAATCACGTTGGTGGCATCAAGCCGCCCTCCCAGTCCGACCTCCACGACCGCGATTTGGACCCCGCGACGCCGGAACACCTCGAAGGCGACGGCCGTGGTCGCCTCGAAGAACGTCGGGAGTGTCTCCAGCGCGCCGGTCTCGCGCAGGCGGTCGATGACCGCCATCACCACGGCGGTGACGGCGTCGAAGTCCGCGGCATCGACCGTGATGCCGTCAATCGCGATTCGTTCCTCGACGCGATCGAGATGCGGAGATGTGTAGCGGCCGGTTCTGGCACCGGCGGCGCGCAGACCGCGCTCGACCATCGCAGTGACCGATCCTTTGCCATTGGTCCCGGCCACGTGCACACTCGCAAACGCGTGATCGGGTCGGTTCAGCGCTTCGAGGAGGGTGGTGATGTTCTGGAGGCCGAGCTTGATGCCGAACTGTTCGAGCGCGAAGAGACGCTCACGCGGCGTCATTGGGCATCATGAACCGCAGCACGCGGGCAATCGTCGCTTTCAGTTCGCGACGGTCCACGATCAGGTCCAGCATGCCGTGCTCGATGAGGAATTCGCTGCGCTGAAAGCCGTCGGGGAGCGTCTGCCGAATCGTCTGTTCGATGACGCGTGGACCGGCAAATCCGATCAGGGCCTTCGGTTCGGCGATGTTGATATCTCCCAGCATCGCCAAGCTCGCGGTCACACCCCCCGTGGTCGGGTCGGTCAATATCGAGAGGTATGGCAGCCTGGCGCGATCGAGCCGCGCCAGTGCGGCCGAGATTTTGGCCATCTGCATCAGCGATAACGCGCCTTCCATCATGCGCGCGCCGCCCGAGCACGACACGATAATCAGCGGCAGGCGCCGCGCCAGCGCTGTCTCGGCGGCGCGCACGATTTTCTCGCCCATGACCACGCCCATGCTGCCGCCGATGAAGGCGTATTCCATGGCGGCGACGACGGTTTCCGAGCCGTCGATGCGCCCGACGCCGATGAGAATCGCGTCGGGCAGTCCGGTCGCCTTGCGGCTTGCTTCCAGCCGGGCGCGATACGGCTTGGTATCGGTGAAGGTGAGCGGGTCGTTGGACTTGAGATCGGCATCCTGCTCGACCCAGTGCTCGCCGTCAAACAGCGAGAGCAGCCGGTCGCGCGCCGTGAGCCGGAAGTGGTGCCCGCACTTGGTGCACACGCTGAGGCTCTTGACCAGATCCCGCGTGTAGATAATCGCGTCGCACTCGGGACACTTGACCCACAACCCCTCAGGCACGCGGCTGGCTTTGTCAGGCGCCGCAATAGGTGTGCGCGCCTTCTTGAACCACGCCATCAGGCCAGCTTAGCAGAACGAAGAATCAAGAACGAAGCACGCGCGGCACGTAGTACCTGGTCCCCTTCCCCATCTGGTTGATCTGTTTAACCAGGTCGTCGAGGGCGTCGTCGTTGGTTTCCGGATCGAATTGGGACGTCTCGACGACCAGCAGCGGGGTGGATGTGTAGTGAAAGAAGAAATGCTGATACGCCTCGTTCAACTCACGCACGTATTCCGCGTCGGGCTGGGGGATGTGGCGCTCGGAGTCAACCGGCTGGTCGGTCAGTCGTCGCAGCAACACGTCGGTCGGCGCCTGTAGATAGACGACGAGGTCGGGCGGCGCGACGTCCTGGGCCAGCACGTCGTAGAGCCGCTGATAAATGAACAGCTCGTTATCGTCGAGGTTGAGATACGCGAAAATCTTATCGCGGTCGAAGACGTAATCGCAGACGACGGTGTGGCGAAACAGATCCGCCTGCCTGAGGCCCATGAGCTGGCGATGGCGATTCAGTATGTAAAAAAGCTGCGCCTGCAGTGCTGCACCAGGGCGCTCGTTGTAGAAGTCGGCGAGAAACGGATTGTCGGCGTCTTCGAGAATCGTGCTGCCGTCGATGCGGTTCGCAAGCCGCTCTGCGAGACGGGTTTTGCCGACGCCGATTGGGCCTTCGATGGCAATGTATCGAAACGCCACGTATGGGCCGGAGTATATTTCTTTTAGAGGTATTGGTGCGTATCGATCGACTCGAGCTGCGGCTTTGCAAACTTCCCCTCGTCAGTTTTTTCGAAACGAGCTTTGGCCGCAGCTACGACCGCGAATTTCTGCTGGTGCGAATCGAGGGCGAGGGACACGAGGGATGGGGTGAGGCGGTG
>JACCSI010000230.1 GCA_013813075.1 Acidobacteriota bacterium
CGTGCGCACGATGCCGACGCCGGCCGCCTTCAGGCCAATGCCGCCGGCGACCGATCGCGTGGCGTATGGGGAGTACCTGACCAATGCGGCGGCCTGCGCCGATTGCCACACGCCCATGGACGACCGCGGTGGCGCACTGCCGGGAATGGATTTCGCGGGTGGGTTCGAGTTCCGGCTGCCGGGCGGAGGAGTGGTGCGAAGCGCCAATATCACACCAGAGGCGACGACGGGTATCGGGTCGTGGACGGAGGCGCAGTTCGTGGACAAGTTCAAAGCGTTCGAAGGCTCGCCTGTTCGCGCGCTGACGCCCGTCGAGCAACGCGAGAACACCGTCATGCCGTGGCTCGGATACGCAGGGATGACCCGCGACGACCTCACCGCGGTGTACGCGTACTTACGGACGCTGAAACCCATCATCAATCGCGTGCAGAAACACAACTAAATGTGATCCGTCGCCGGCGGCCGGCTCAAGTCGATGGATAATCCGAGCCCGATGAATCTTGGACTCAAAGGCAAACGTGCAATCGTCATGGCGGCGAGCCGCGGCCTGGGTTACGCCTGCGCCCGCGCGCTGGCGGCGGAGGGTTGTGATCTGGTCATCTGCAGCCGCGATGCAAGTCGCATTCGTGCGGCGGCCGACACGATCACGCGGGAGACTAACGCGCGCGTCCATCCCGTTGCCGCGGACGTGAGCGGTGAGGGCGAAGCGCGGGCGCTGGTGGCGGCGGCCGTCGAACAGTTCGGCGGACTGGACATCGTACTGCACAACGCGGGCGGGCCTCCGGCCGGCGACACTGCGTCCACGACCGAAGCGCAGTGGCAGAAGGCCTTCGAACAGAACATGCTCAGCTTCGTCCGCATTGTCAATGCGGCGGTGCCGGAATTGAAGCGGGCCGGCGGCGGGCGGATTCTGACCATCGCCTCGTCGTCGATCAAGCAGCCCATTCCAAACCTGGTGTTGTCCAACGCTCTGCGAGCTGGCATCTGGGGGTTTGCCAAGACGCTGTCGCGCGAACTCGGACCCGACAGGATTCTCGTCAACGTGATCGCGCCCGGGCGCATTCAGACCGAGCGCATTGAAGAACTGGACCACGCGACCGCGGTCAGGGCAGGTCAACCTCTCGACCACGTGAAGCGCGCGTCAGTGGCCGGCGTGCCGCTTGGCCGCATCGGACAACCCGACGAGTTTGCCAACCTCATTGTTTTTCTCGCGTCGGAGGCCGCCAGCTACATCACGGGTCAGGCCATAACCGTCGATGGCGGCGCCGGCAACGCCCTTTGAGGATTGGCATGCCACAGGTCACGCTCGACTCCGTTGCGGTGCGCGAGATTTTCCCAGGCCTCCGGGCGCGTATCATTCACACCGAACGCACCTCGCACTCGTGGGTGCAGATCGATCCCGATGCGAGTTTTCCCGAGCATCAGCATCCACACGAACAAGTGGTCAATGTGCTCGAAGGCACGCTCGAACTTGTCGTCGATGGTGACGCCCATGTGCTGACACCTGGCACGGTGTTCGTGATTCCACCCAACGTGCCGCACTCGGGACGAGCGCTCGAACGCTGTCGCGTCCTCGATGTGTTCGCGCCGGTGCGCGAAGACTACCGCTGAGCCCGTACAATACCCGCAAGGAGTGACCACTGGTGTTGCAGAGGTCTCGAATCGCGGCTCTGTTCGTGGCGATGGCGCTTGTGCTGCATCCCGCGATGCACGCTTCGACGCTTACGGGGGGCGGCCCGGCCGCGGCAGCCGCACTCGCCGCGCCAGCACCACTAGCGGCAACGGACGGTCAAGCGGTGCAGACGGCGGTTGAACCCATCGAATTCCCGGCCTTCGTCGAGTCACTTCGGGTCGAGGCGCTCGCCCGCGGTATCAGCGAGGGCACGATCGCTCGCGCCCTGAGCAATCTCGAGCCGAGTGCCAGCGTCATCGCGCGTGACCAGTCGCAGGCCGAGGTTATCCTCACAGTTGATCAGTATGTCGCACGGCGACTGACGCGGCCGTTCGTCCGGACCGCTCAGCAGATGGCGGCCCGACACCGCACGCTCCTCAATCGAGTGGCGGCGACATACGGGGTGCCATCTCGTGTCGTGGTGTCGATTTGGGGACTCGAATCCAACTTTGGCCGCTTCAGCGGCGTCCGCCCGACGATTCAGGCCTTGGCGACGCTTGCCTGGGAAGGCCGGCGCGGGGCATTTTTCCGCGCCGAGTTGATGGACGCCCTGGAAATCGTGGACCGCGGCTACATCGGACTCGAGATGCTGCGTGGGTCGTGGGCCGGCGCGATGGGACAGGCGCAGTTTATGCCCTCCAGTTACCTGAAATGGGCGCAGGACTTCGACAGCGATGGCGACCGCGACATCTGGCGCTCGGAGCCCGACGTCTTCGCGTCAGTGGCCAACTACCTGAAGGAGCACGGGTGGGCGCCCGCGACAACGTGGGGCCGCGAAGTCCGCTTGCCGGCGGGCGGGATCGCTGCGCTGCGCGAGAAGGTCGGCATGCGTGGCGAGGGCTGTCGCGCCGAACGCGAGATGACCAATCGACTTCCGCTCGGCGACTGGCAGGCGCTTGGCGTTCGCACGGCTGCCGGTGGCGCGCTCCCCAAGGTCGCGGTTGACGCCTCGTTGATCCATTCCGGGCAACGCGGCTTTCTCGTCTACGGCAATTACGAATCCCTGCTGGAATACAACTGTGCCCATTCTTATGCGTTGGCTGTGGCGTTGTTGTCTGATCGAGTTGGTACCTAGCGGTACAATGGGTCCCATGGACTCAAAACCCTCCGGGGCGTTGATCGTCGCGTGCGGTGTGCTCGCGGCGGCATCAATGGCGGTCGGGGTGTACTTTGGGGGGACCGGGCGCGTACCGTTGGCAATGATTGGCACCACTCTGTTTGTCCTGTTCGGCGGGCTGACCTTCGAGCTTGCACGCCGACGCTCTGTCTAACTGAATATGGCTCCATACAAGCCGGGCACGGCAGCCGTGCTCAGTCTGCTGATTCCCGGTGTCGGGCAGATCTACAACGGCGATTTCCTGCGCGCCGCGTTCTGGCTGATCATCACGCCAGGGTTCTGGATCGGCACCGCCGGACTGTTCGGTTGGCCATTTCACCTCATTTCCGCGTACACCGCTCATCGCCGCGCACAGAAGAAGAACCTTGGCCTGGCGTAGCCTGCGCACTCGCGAGTTTTGCAACCCGCCGAAGTCCAGATAGTCTGTGGGGATGAACAGTGACCTGCTGAACGGCCTGAATGAGCACCTGAAGCTCGAATTCCGCGCCTCCCACGAATACCTGGCCATGGCCATCTGGCTGGCCGAGCACGACTTACCAGGCTTTTCGAAGTGGATGCGGCAGCAGTCGTCCGACGAGTTGTTGCACGCGCAGCGCATCATCGATCATCTTGTCGAGCGCGATCAGAAAGTCGTGCTCCCCGGTGTGCCGGCGCCGCCGACCTCCTGGTCGTCGGCAGAAGCGCTGTGCGAACACGTGCTCAAAAACGAGCAGGAAGTCACCGCCTCCATCAACGATCTTTACGCGATCGCGGAGAAGACGAAAGATCGCCCCGCGACCGTCATGCTGCAATGGTTTGTGACCGAGCAGATGGAAGAAGAAGCGGCGGCGCGCGCCGTGCTTGGCCGCATTCGTCTTGCCGGCAACAGCGGCGTCGGGTTGCTGATGATCGACCAGGAACTGTCGACTGGGCGCGTGCCTGGCATGCCGATCGAGAACCCCGGCCCAGTCTGATCGATGACGTCGCCTGCGACCCTGCGAGTGGTGACGGTGTTTGTCCTGCTAACGGGTTTGGTCTCGGCGCAGGACTGGCCCTCGTTCCGCGGCCCTTCCGGTGGGCACTCCAGCCCCGTCGTCTGGGGCACTCGAATTTTTCTCACCACGGCACTTGCCAACGACGCCTCGGCGCACGCCCTGACGCTGGGGGATTTGGATCGCGCGGGCATCGACCCTGCCAAAGATCTGGCGCCGCACCAATGGCAGGTCCTCGCCGTCGACCGGGACAGCGGCAAGATGCTCTGGACCCGTACCGTGCATCAAGGAGTGCCGCGGGTGAAGCGACACGTCAAGGCGAGCCATGCCTCGGCCACACCTGCGACCAACGGCCGCGTCCTGGTGGCAATGCTGGGCTCCGAAGGGCTGTTCGCCTTTGACATGAATGGGGCCGAGCTGTGGCGGAAAGATCTGGGTCCGCTGCGCGTCGGCCTGGCCGACGAACCGGAGTACGAGTGGGGCCCCGCCAGCTCGCCGGTGATTGCCGGCGACGTCGTGCTGGTGCAAAACGACCGCTATAAGGATTCGTTCCTGGCGGCCTACGACCTTCTCACCGGCAAGGAACTGTGGCGGTCTGGACGCGAAGAGCGACCGTCGTGGACGACACCGCTGGTGCACACGCACCAGAACCCGACCGCTGTTGTCGCGGTGTCGCCGTTCTTCGCGCGCGGGCACGATCTCGCGACCGGGCGCGAATTGTGGCGCGTCGCCGATCCCGAAGGCCAGGTGAAGGCAAGTACGCCGGTCGCGGCCGGCGAGTTGACGATCGTCACCGGTGGCTGGCCATCGGCAGCGCGGCCGATTGTGGCCGTGCGCGTTCGCGACGGGTCCGTCAACTGGCGGCACGACATGAACGACGTGTGCATGGCGACGCCGGCCCTCTCCGGGGACCTATTGCTGGTCCGTACTAAATCTCACCTTTACGCGCTCCGCGACCGTAACTAGGGTCGCCGCAGTTTCGTAGAACCCAGGCGAGCACGTCCATCGCGCATGACCCCAGCGACAGCCTGACTCGTAACTCCGACAGGGTGCTCGGTTGACGGTTGAACAGGAAGCTGAACTCGGGCGGTTGATGGTCGAGTCCCAGAACGGTGATCGGCAGTGCTACGAGACTCTGCTGACGCGCGTGGCGGGCCTCGTTCGGGCGATGGTCCGCCGTCGCGTCGGTGACGTGTCGTGGCTGGATGACGTCGTGCAGGAGTCGTTGATCGCGTTGCACCACGCCCGCCATACCTACGATCCGGCGCGGCCGTTTGCGCCGTGGTTGTATGCAATTGCGAAGAACCGCCTGGTTGATGCCATCCGGGTGCAGCGGCGCCGCCTGCTGCGCGAATTGCAGCCCGAGCTGTCGCCAGAACCCGGCCGCCGCGCGCTACAAGAACGCGATGCACTCTTCATTGATGTCCGGCGTGCGGTTGCGGCCCTGCCCGACAAGCAGCGGCGGGTCATCGAGTTGCTCAAGTTCGAAGAGCTGAGTGTGCGCGAGGTCGCCGCGCGCCTCGAGATGAGTGAGGCGAATGTGAAAGTGACGGCGCATCGCGGCTATCGCGCGTTGCGCGTTCAAATCGAGGGGTGGACCCGTGCGGACTGAAGAACTGATTCAGGCACTGGCGACCGATGCCCAGCCGGTGCGACGGTTGCGGCCGGTGGCGGCACGCGTCGTGGGGTGGGCGGTGCTGGCGACAGTGTCTCTCATCGTCGTCATGATGATCATGGGGGTCCGGCGCGATCTTGACGACGCACTCGACCACGCGGATTTCGCGTTCGAGCTGGCGTTGTTGATCGTCACTGCGATGTCTGCGGCCGTTGGCGCGTTGGTGGTGAGTATCCCCGGTGCGGAGCAGAGGGCGCTGGTGCGCTGGGCGCCGATCGTCGGGGCGCTGGCCTGTGTGGTGTGGGCGGCCGGCGAGCTGGCCATGGCGTTCGCGAGCGGTGCGCCGATCGGACGGCTGACGTTTGCATGGCATTGCGTTTATAAAACGGCGAGCGTTGCGGCTGTCCCCGGCGTGGCGTTATTCCTCATGGTGCGCCACGCGGCGCCGCTGCGGGCCGCGTGGGCGGGGCTGCTCGCCGTGCTGGCGACTGCGGCGGTCGGCGTGCTCGGCGCGAACACGATTTGTCCAAACGATCGGCCGCTGCATATGCTGCTGTGGCACGTCGCGCCCTTGATGCTCTTTGCCGCGCTCGGAGCCGCGCTCGGCTCGTGGCTGCTGCGAAGCACTCCGCGTCGGCGCTGACTCGGCTAAGATCATCCGATGCCCGTGCATCGATGGAACGCGGCGTTGGATGGTGAATTTTCAGAGGCCGCCATTCGCCGCAAGCTGGAGTCCCAAGGCTATCGGGTCGCCCGTTACGTCTACCCGCCGGGCACGGTGTTCCCCGATCACAAACACGGCATCGACAAAGTGGATGCGGTCATCGCCGGGCATTTCCGCGTCGTCATTGGCGGGCACGTGGCCGTGCTCGGACCTGGCGACTGGGTCGCGGTGCACCGCGGCGTGACCCACAACGCCACGGTGTTGGGAGACGCGCCCGTCGTGTCGCTCGACGCAATCAAGGTGGAGTAATGCGTATCGCAACGATTGGCGCCGGCGGCGTCGGCGGATACTTCGGCGCTCGACTCATGGCCGCGGGTGCCGACGTCACGTTCATCGCACGAGGGTCACATCTCGCGGCGCTGCGGGCGGGCGGCTTGCGGCTGGAGAGCCCGAAGGGCGATCTGCATCTGACGAACGTGACCGCCACCGACAGTCCGGCGTCAGTGGGTGCAGTCGACGTCGTCCTGGTGACGGTGAAGATGTACGACCTCGAGTCGGCGGCGGCGTCGCTGCAGCCGTTGCTCGGGCCAGACACGGTCGTCGTGACCCTGCAGAACGGCGTCGAAGCCGTGGACGTGGTCGCGCGTCATGTCGGCAGGGAGCACGTCGCCGGTGGGGTGGCGTACGTGGCCGCCGTGATCACCGAACCCGGAACGATTCGCCACACGTCGCTGGATGCGTTGATCTTTGGTGAACTCGATGGCCGCCGGTCCGACCGCCTGGCCCAATTCGAAGACATATGCCTGCGTGCCGGGTTCGACGCGCGCGTCAGCGACAACATTGAAATCGACTTGTGGTCCAAGTTCTCGCGCCTCTCGGTGTTCAGCGGCATGACCGCCGTGACGCGGTCACCGATTGGGGTCTTGCGCAACGACCCCGCGCTGCTGGCGATGCTGCAAGCGGCGTGCGAGGAGACCATTCGCGTCGGTCGCGCACGCGGCGTCGGCCTTCCGGCCGCCCTGATGGGCGAGATTCTTCAGATGGTCACCAGCCTCCCGCATCAAGCGAAGGCGTCGATGCTGGAAGATCTCGAGCGGGGCCGCCGGCTGGAACTGCCGTGGCTCAGCGGCGCCGTCGTCCGAATTGGACGGGAAGTGGGCGTTCCCACACCCATCCACGAATTCATCGCCACCGTGCTGACACCTCGCATCAACGGAGCCGTGCGCGCGGCCTGATCCGCGACTGGTGCGGATGCTCTTCACCCATGCCGTCCGCGTCCGAGACCATATCCGACCCTTACGGCAGCGGCCGTTATC
>JACCSI010000251.1 GCA_013813075.1 Acidobacteriota bacterium
AATGGCGACGTATTTCTGATTCGGCACACTAGGGCCGCAGCGGCGAATCTGGCGGGCGTGGCCCGCCGCCCGCTGGATGCGGCGACACCACGAGGCGTGGCCCCGGGAAAGGCGATGGCAACGCCCCGCCCAGCACGCGCCGGCGACAGACTAAGATAGCGCCCTATGAAGCGCGTCCTGCTGCTCCTGCCGCTCGTCGTCCTCTCCGCGACGCCCGCGGGCCAGTCCCGACCGTTCCGTCTGGTCGAGGCCACGATTCCCGAGATGCAGGCGGCGATGTCGCGCGGCAACCTGACGTCGCGCGAGCTGGTGACACAGTATTTGATACGGCTCGGCCTTTACGAGGACCGGTTGAACGCCGCCATCTACGTCAACCCACGCGCACTGGAAGAAGCCGACGCACTCGATCGCGAGCGGGCACAAGGCCGCATGCGGGGGCCGCTGCACGGTATTCCAGTTGCGCTCAAAGACAACATTCACACGACCCACTTGCCAACCAGCGGCGGTGCGCTGGCGTTTGCGGCGTATGTGCCGCCGTACGAAGCGACCCTCACCAAGAACCTGCGGGATGCCGGCGCCATCATCATTGCCAAAGCCGGCCTCACCGAGCTGGCGAATTGGGTGGCCGGTAATCCCAACGCCATGCCGGGCAACTACAACGCGGTCGGCGGCTTCGGATTCAATCCGTACGACCCGCGGCCGGACCCCCGGGACACCTCTGATGGCCGTCCTGTACTCGGCACCGGCGGCTCGAGTTCGGGCATTGGAACGGCCGCGAACCTGTGGGCCGCCAATGTCGGAACGGACACGGGCGGCTCGGTGATCAGTCCATCGAATGCGAACATGCTGGTCGGCATCCGGCCGACGCTGGGACGCATCAGCCGTCATGGCATCATCCCGATCACGCTCGACCATGACACGGCAGGGCCGATGACGCGCACCGTCGCCGACGCCGCGATCCTGCTCGGCGCAGTGGAGAGCCCGGCGCCCGACCCGCAGGACGGTGCCACGACCACGTGCACCCCGCCGCCAGGTCGCGACTACACACCCTTTCTTCGCGCCGATGGGCTCAAGGGCGCGCGCATCGGCGTTCCACGCGCGTTTTATTACGACCGCGTCGTGCTGCCCGGGGAGACACGCCCGCGCGGCGGCATCAATGCCGAACAAGCCAAGGTGATGGCCGACGCGATCGCCGTCCTCAAGGCGCAGGGTGCGGTGGTCGTCGATCCTGCCGACGTGCCGAGCTTTGTCGACACCGACCCGAAAAGCAATTTCCCGCTGTGGGATTACTGCTCCGGTGGTGAGCATGCCAAGGGACAGGACGCGAACTGTTCGATCAACTTCAAATACGGCATGAAGCGCGACTTCAACGTGTGGCTGAAAAGCCTCGGTGCGTCGGCCCCGGTCAAAACGCTGACCGAGTTGCGTCAGTGGAACACCGCGCGCGCCAAGGCGGGCGCCATCAAATACGGACAGTCGCGGCTGGACATCTCTGACGAAATCGATCTCGATGCCGACCGGGCGCGAAACGACGCCGACCATGCCAAGGATCTGCGGCTCAGTCGCGCACAGGGCCTCGACGCCGTCCTGAAGGCACACCAACTCGACGCCATCTTCACGCCCGGCGGCTCGGGGGCCGGGCTTGCAGCGCGCGCCGGATATCCAATCATCGTCGTGCCGTTCGGCACGGTCCCGAACGCGCCCACCCCTGCATTTCCCGCCGGGTTCGACGCCAGGCCCGCCCCCTACGGAGTTGGCTTCTCGGGTGCGGCGTGCAGTGAGCCGCGTTTGATTGCGCTCGCCTACGCGTTCGAACAGGCCACCAAACGTCGCGTGCCGCCATCACTCGATTGAATGTCCGAGGCCGTCATCAAACGCGCGCCCCACGTCTGCCCGGCCGACACAGGTCGGGCGGCCTCATGATCGTGACCGGGTGGTTTAGGACGAAGAAAAGCACGTGCCACGCATCATCATTCCGGCGCTGTTATTGATTGTCGGCGGCGCCGCGATCACCGCCGCCGGACAAGCGCCGCCACGCACACCCGACATTCACTACACGCCCACTCGTCACGAGGTGGCGGAGGCCATGCTCGATCTTGCCAGGGTCACGACAGACGACGTGGTCTACGACCTTGGCTCGGGGGATGGCCGATTGCCGATCATTGCCGCGCAGAAGTATGGTGCTCGCGGGGTGGGCATTGAAATCGACCCGAAGCTCGTCACCATCGCGCGACAGAACGCGCTCGACGCCGGGGTTGCAGATCGCGTCACGTTTATCGCCGGCGATCTATTCGCGGCGGATCTGTCCGCGGCCACCGTGGTCACGCTTTATCTGTCCGCGTCCGTGAATCGGAGGCTCGAGCCGAAACTGAAACATCAACTGCGAGCGGGGGCGCGTGTGGTCTCGCACCAGTTTCTTATTGGGAATTGGCCGCCGGACCAGACCATTCGTCCGGACTACTCGGATGTGTTTCTTTGGCGGATTCGACCGCGGTGACGTCCTCCTCGTCCCATCGTCGTCGCAGCGTCGCTCGATGAACGGCCCGGCGCTTCATCGCCCACACCGATAACAGCACGATGCCGCCCCAGATCACCACCGAACTCGTAACGAACGGCACAATCTGATACACCCAGCGACTACGCCAGAACGCACGCTCGGCGTCGGTCAGCGTGACACCGGTGCTGGCGACAAACGCCTGATCGAACGATGCACCGGTTCCGAGCCGCGCCAGGAGTGTGGCCGGAAACTCGGTGCCGTAT
>JACCSI010000274.1 GCA_013813075.1 Acidobacteriota bacterium
ACGGTGTGTCCCATCTTTTTCAGCATCGCGATCGTGTCGGGCGAAAACCCGAACTCTTCATAGCTGAGCGTGTCCGGCAGCCACTGATGGTGCAGGCGTCCCGCGTCAACCGACTCCTGCGCATTCATGCCGAAGTCCACCACGTTGAGAATCGTCGTCAGCACGGTGTTGATGATCGTGCGCCCTCCGGGCGTGCCGGTCACCATGAACAACTTGCCGTCCTTGGCGAGGATGGTGGGCGACATGCTCGACAGCATGCGCTTGCCGGGCCGCGCCAGGTTCGGCTCGGTGCCAATCAACCCGGCGTCGTTCGTCAGCCCGGGACCGGCATTGAAGTCGCCCATTTCGTTGTTCAACAGGAAGCCTGCTCCGGGCACGACGATCTTGGAGCCGTAGCCGGCTTCGAGCGTGTACGTCATCGACACGGCATTGCGTTGCGCGTCCACGACCGAGAAATGGGTCGTCTCCTGCGATTCGGAGGTCCACGTGAAGGTGGTCGGGGACGACTTCGACGCCTGTGATGGATTGATCGACTTGCGCAGCTGCGACGCGTATTCCTTGGAGAGCAGCCGATCGATCGGCATGGTCTTCACGAAATCCGGATCGCCAAGATGCTGGGCACGATCGGCAAAGGCCCGGCGCATCGACTCCGCAATCAGGTGAAGGTTCTGCGCCGAGCCTGCGCCGCTGGCCTTGAGGTCGTCACCCTCGAGAATGTTCAGCATCGTCTGCACCGCAATGCCGCCCGAACTGGGCGGCGCCATGCCAATGACGTCGTAGCCGCGATAAGTGCCTTTGATCGGCGCGCGCTGCTTGGCTTGGTAGGCTTTCAGGTCTTCACGCGTGATGAGGCCATTGTGTGCCTTCATTTCTTTCTCGATGAGCGCTGCCGTTTCGCCTTCATAAAAGCCCGCCGGCCCCTGATCGGCAATCCGCTGTAACGTGCGCCCGAGATCGGCCTGCTTGAAGAGGTCGCCCGCCTGATACGGCGTGCCATTCTTGGAGAATTGGGCCAGCGAGCCCGGGTACTTCTTGAACGTTGCGATCGTGCGCTCGAGCGATCGCGCCAATCCGTCGGTGAGCTCGAATCCGTCACGTGCGAGTTTCACCGCGGGGGCGACGAGATCCTTCCAGGGTTTGCTGCCCAGCGTTTTCCACGCCAGATGCAGGCCGGCGACCGTCCCGGGCACGCCCACCGCGCGATGACTGTTGTGATGCAGTTGCGCGTCGTACTTGCCGTTTACCAGCCACATCTCGGGATTGGATCCCGCCGGCGCTGCTTCACGAAAATCAAACGTGGTGGCGTCCCCGCCCGCGGCGCGGAACACGAGAAAGCCGCCGCCGCCGATGTTGCCTGCGGTGGGGTGGGTGACAGCCATCGCGAGTGCCGTTGCCACCGCGGCGTCGACAGCGTTGCCGCCATCCCGAATGACCTGGAATCCAATCTCGGAGGCGATGTCGCTCTGGCTGACGACCATCCCGCGCTTGGCGCGATGCGGGGCCGAGCCGGCCTGGAGTGAGAGCGACGACAAGATGAGGGCGACGAGAACGACGAACATGCGGCGGGTCATTGAAAAGCCTCCGGGGCGGATTATAAGCGCCCGGAGGCTGAGGACGGCTCGCTATCACGCGGGGGGACCGCCCGCCTCGGCCAACGGGAGCCGGTCGGCTGGCGGGGCCGAGGCCCACCCCTCCGGACGGTGGCCACGCTCGCCATCCTGGGCTCCAGGCCAACGCCCTTACGCTGATAGGGCGCCGGTAGACTCTCACGCCTCGGCCCTCGCGCACCCTACGGCACCTTGACTTTGATCGGCGTGTCGTCCCGATTGCCCCATTCTTCCCACGACCCGTAGTAGTTCCTGAGCTTGTTGAGGTCGTGGCCGATGAGCGCCAGCGTGAAGAGGTCGTGCGACGCCCGCATCCCTACCTGGCAGTAGGTAATGACGTCGTCGCCGCTCTGAATGCCGCGATTGCGATAGAGCTGCTGAATTTCCGCCGCACTCTTGAAGGTGCGGGTCACGGGGTCGAGCGTATCTTCCCAATACACCGGGATCGACGATTCGATGTAGCCACCGCGTTTGATATTGCGCAGGTCCTTGCCGTCGATCTCTCCCTGCGTGCGGGCGTCGACCAGTTTCGTTCCCGGCTTGTTGATCGCTCCCAGCACGTCCTGCGCGGTGGCGACCTTGACGGTGCCGGGCCGTACCTTGAATGCGGTTGCCGCGAGCGCCGGCGTTGAGGCTGTGGTGCTGCGCTGGTCGGCGGTCCATTTGGTCCAGCCGCCATCGAGCAACGCGATGTTGTCGTGACCATAGTGATTGAGAATCCACCAGAGACGCGTGGCGTAGATGCCGCCGCGCTCGTCGTAGGCAATTACGCGCGTGGCGTTCGAGACTCCGAGTCGCCCCATCAGTTCCTCGAACTCCGCGGCGGTGGGAAGGAAGGTCGGCGGCCGATTTGCGATGCGAATCGCGTTATTGTCCAGCCATACAGCGCCGGGGATATGCCCGTCGGCGTAACCGCGCGGACGCATATCGACAATGCGGATGTTCGGGTCATTGAGGTGTGAAGACAGCCATGCAGCGTCGACCAGCAGCGTCGCCCGCGCCGACGCGGCCTGGTGAACGACCTTCGACTCACCTTCGGCAGACATACCCACGCTAGTACCACCAAACACCGACCCGCCGAACACCAATCCACCGACCACACCGAATAGACAGTACCAACCCCTGTGGCGGACGTTGAAGGCGGTGCTGAAGCGGGTGACTACGAAAGGACGTCGCATAGCGCGAATTCTAATCCAAATCCGGTAATCTGTACTTTGGCGTGTGTGTCTTGATTGATGGCTGCGAATCGATGAGTGTCGGGGATGTGTTCTGTGGATGCGGATGTGACGAAAACCAGCCCTGTTTCTGTGACTTCCAAGTTGCCGGACGTCGGTGTCTCGATTTTTGCCGTGATGACGCGACTGGCCAACGAGCATGGCGCCATCAACCTGTCGCAGGGCTTTCCTGATTTCGACTGCGATCCGGCACTGGTCGACGCGGTAGCAGTGGCGATGCGGCAGGGGCACAATCAATATGCGCCGATGCCTGGGGTGCTGCCGCTGCGTGAGGCAATCGCCTCGAAAGTCCACACTTGCTATGGTGCGACGTACGATCCCCAGACCGAAGTGCAGATCGTGTCCGGCGCGACGGCCGGTCTGTATGCGACCCTGACCGCGTTTGTGCATCCGGGCGACGAAGTCATCCTGTTCGAGCCGTGTTACGACTCGTATGTCCCGGTGATTCGCCTCAGCGGCGGGACGCCGGTGTTCGTGAGTCTGCGCTATCCGGAGTACCGCGTCGACTGGGATGAGGTCAGGCGTGCGATCACGCCGCGAACGAAGGCGATCCTGGTCAACACCCCGCACAACCCAACCGGCACGATGTGGACGGCCGACGACATCACGGCGCTGACGGCGCTGGTGGACGGCAGCGACATCCTGTTGATTGGCGACGAGGTCTACGAACACATCGTCTTCGACGGCCGACGGCATGAAAGCCTGCTCCGCTATCCGGCATTGCGGGAGCGCGCCTGTGTCATCAGTTCCTTCGGCAAGACGTTTCATACGACCGGCTGGAAGGTGGGGTATTGCGTCGCGCCTCAGCCAATTCTCGCCGAGGTGCAGCGCGTGCATCAGTTCATGACGTTTACCGTGCACACACCGTCGCAGTGGGCGTTTGCCGAGTTTGCCGCGCGCGACCCGCTGGCAGAGAAATTAGCACCGTTCTATCAGCAGAAACGCGACCTGTTTCTGGATCTGATCGAGGGCTCCCGATTCAGGCCGCTGGCGTGTGAAGGCACGTATTTTCAACTGCTGGATTACTCGGCCATCGCGCGCGATCATTCGGACACGGACATGGCCATGCGCCTCATCATCGAGCACGGCGTCGCCTCAATCCCGTGTTCGGCCTTTCTCTACAAGGACACCGGCGGCCCCGTGCTCCGGTTCTGTTTCGCGAAGAAAGAGGAGACGCTGCGCGCGGCCGCGGAGCGTCTGCGCCAGGTCTAGCCGTCCGCAGTTCACTAGCGGATCCTGCGCAGATAGCCGGCGAGCGGTGTAGCGGCATTCCACTGCTTCGGATAGCCCAGCGACACTTCTTCGAATCGGACGCCGTCGCGCTGTCGTGTCCGGCGCATGTGCAGGTGGCCGTAGACGACTGTGTCGACCTGGAATCGTTGGTGCCAGTTTTCAGTCTCCCGCGTCCCGCACCAAATGGAAAACCGCGGGATACGCGGCAGCACCGCATGGTCGCGGCGCAGCGGCCAGTGGTTGATCAGCACGATCCGCGTATCAAGCGGAATGGCGGCCAGACGCGCCTCGGTGTGGGCGACACGGTCACGACACCACTGGTCCCGCGTCGCATAGGGCGACGCGTCGAGCAGTTGCTCATCCGCGCATCGGACTCCGGCATCGGCGGCCCACTGTACGGCGTCCTCGCGTCGCACGACGTCGGGGCGGAATGAGTAATCGTAGAGCACGAACGTCGGAACGATGGCGGTGCGCGGGCCAGCGCCGGGCCACACCGCGTACGGATCCTCGGGCGTGAGCACGCCGTAGCTCCGACAGAGCCGGACGAGCCGTTCGTAATGCGCCACCCCCCGGCGCTCCGGCGGCAATGACGACGGCGTCCAGAGATCGTGATTGCCAACGGTCCACACGAGCTGCGCAAAGCGCGGCTGCAGGGCTTTCAGCACGAAGTCGAGGTGCGCCGGGGTCTCGCCGGTGTCCCCGGCGAGAATCAGCCAGTCCTGCGGCTGTGGTTCGAGCAACTCCACGGCGCGACGGTTTTCTTCGTAGCCCACGTGCAGGTCGCTGATGGCCCACAGGTTCACTCGGGAGCCTCTGGCACGACGTCTGTGACCGTGATGGGCAGATCGGCGCCGTGACGCCGGACGGCGACCGCCATGCGATGCTCGGCGGTCGTCCAGAACTGCGCGAACTGCCATGACGCCGCGTCGTCGTGCAGTTCCGGCGCGAACTCGATCGCGGGCGCCCGGCCCGGTGTCCGAATGAATGCGAACTGGCCGAGGGGGAGCGCGAGACCCAAGCCGCGCGCTTTGATGTACGACTCCTTCAGCGTCCAGTAGTCGAAGAACACCACTGGCTGGTCGGCGACGGGCAACGCGTGGAGATCCGCAACTTCGCGGGAGGAGAAAAACCGCTCAGCGACGTCGTGGGTCAAGCTGCGCGTGATGCACTCGGCATCGATCCCCACCTCACGACCGATGGTGACCGCGCACGCGATCAGCCCGTCGGTGTGCGTCAGATTGAACCGCAAGTCCAGTGCGCCCGGCGGCCGGGTCGCCAGGACGGGCCGGCCGTGTGCATCGATCGTGAAGGTCCACTGACGCACCCCAACCGGCGCGCAGGCCGACAACATCGTTCGTGCCAAGGCGCGGCCGATGACAAAGCGGGCCTCGTCCGCGGCATGAAGGAACCGCCGGGCGCGCTGCTGCTCTTCGCCGGTCAGGAGCGACCGATACGCGTCGAGACGCGCCTGCACCTCGGGCGCACTTTGTCGCACCGTCCACACTTCGACGTGATTCAAGGGACGTTGAATGGTCACAGCGGCATTCGCAGTCTGCACAACACCCTCCAGCGTGTCCGCGGCCATCCACGCTAGCCGCGGGCGTGATCCTCGCCGGAGTCATCTCGCGCGCGCCGCTGTGTCAGGAAATAGTATGCGACGCCAACGACCAGCGCGACGCCGGCAAGGCCGAGACCGACTGCCGCGCCGTGATCTCGCACCAGATCCACGGCGGCTTCGCCGTACAGCACGGCAAGGTAACCCTGGCCGAAATAGCGAATGCCGCGCCCGATCGCGATCGCTCCGGCGAACTTCCAGGGCGACACTTTTGCCGCCCCCGCCAACAGCACGAACAGCTTGAACGGCGTCGGCGGCGGCAACAGCGCGGGGACCACGACTGCAAGCAGGCCATGACGCTGATACAAGGCGAGACCGCGTTCGACGCGCTCGCCGCTGAAGCGCTTGCGCAGGAACACTTCACCGCCGCGCCGCGCGAACGCGTAGAGCACGAAACAGCCGAGCAGCGAACCCGCCGTGGTCATGGCGGCGTAGTAGGGCATCAGCGCCGGCTGCTTGGTGCTCAAAAACATGATCAGCAGGTCGTTGACCTGCGGAAACGAGAGAAACGACGAGTCCAGGGCGGCGACCACGAAGAGGCCCACTCCGCCAAGACCGGACGCCCACTCCTGGATCGTCGACAGCAGGCTCGAAAACATGACGGTCAGCCTTTCGGATGGGTCTTGAGCGTATCGCGCGGGTAGAGCAGCAGGCCCAACCCGGCCCAACACAGGCCGCGCACACGTCGCGTCAGCGCGAGGGAACCGGCGCCGGCGAGGCCGAGTGCCCGCACGACCGCGACGTTGGACGCTTCGAGGGCCCCGAGGTTGCCCGGAATGGCGCCGGTGAAGACGCTGGCCGAGCGCGTGAACGTTTCCACGAACATCGCGCTCCAGACCGTGACTGGCTCGCCGATGGCCCAGAACACCAGCCAGATTTCCAGGGTCATCAGGCCATAACAGGCCACCGCGAGCAGCGCCAGGTTGCGAATCCGCCCGACGTCCGACCTGGCGAGCTCGAGAAAGATGTTTTCCACCTCACGCACGAATTGCGCGACCCGGCCCTCGGTCCAGTGCCAGCCGGTGCGGCGATAGAGCGACTCGAACAGGGGACCGACGTAACGGCCTTCGCGCGTCAGGAATAGAAACGTGAGCAGCGCGACGACCACAGCGACCACCGCGATGCCGCGGAAGATACGCTGCCAGTCGTTGGGCACCGCCTCCGACGTCATGGCGATAATCGCGGTCACCGCGACGAGAATTACGCTCATGATTCCCATGGCGGTCCGCTCCAGAATCGTCGAAGCTGTGGAGGCGGCCGCGGGCACCCGATCGATCAGCAGCACAACGCGCAGCGGTTCGCTGGCGACGCCGCGAATGGTGAAATACGATACCGCGTCGGCCGCCAGGCGCACTCTGAAGAGACGCCAGTATGTCGGCCGCACGTCGGCCGGAAAGCAGATCAGCCAGCCAAGCGTGCGCAGCGCGTGCCATAGAGCGCTTGGCAACAGCACGAGCGGGAGCCGCAGCCCGAGCTGCCGCGATTCGCGGAGGGTCGCGTCACGATCGATGAACGCCAGCGTAATACCAAAAAGCGCCATCCCGAGGAGGATGGCCACACGCGAGATCCACGCGGGAACCGATGGCCTCATCCCGTCTGGTTCTCGGCAATCCGACGCTCGACAACGACAGCGCCGTTCGATGTCCCGTCGACACGCACGCTTTCAAACCAGTGTCGCACTTCCTCGGGCGAGCGCTGGCGCGTTTCGAACGTGCCGGCCCGATCGACGAGGCCCTCGTAGTCGATCCGGGGGATGGCACCGGCATCGTCAGGGGTAGCGGAGCGGTCCAAAAAGCGCAGCAACATCGATCGCGATATTGTAACCGCCCGGTATAATGCGGCCGAACACGGAAGCGAGGATTGATGCTGACAGGCACGAGTCGAGAAGCGGTGGCGGAGTTCCTCGGTACCTTCGTTCTGATCGTCTTCGGTGTCGGTGTCGTAGCGCAGCGAGTGTTGAGCAGCGATGCCAACGGTTCGTACCTCGCGATCAATCTCGGTTGGGGTCTCGCCGTGATGCTGGGCGTCTACACCGCGGGCGGGGTATCGGGTGCGCACCTCAATCCCGCAGTCACCATCGCGCTGGCGGTCACTCGTGGATTCCCGTGGCCCAAGGT
>JACCSI010000295.1 GCA_013813075.1 Acidobacteriota bacterium
CCTTAGAGCCTGTGGTGGTCATCGGCGCAGGCTTCGCCGGCCTTGCGGCGGCCACCGCCCTCGCTGAAGCCGGCGTGCGGGTCCATGTGCTCGAGGCCCGGCCCGGGCTGGGCGGCCGTGCCGCCACGTTCCGCGATCCCGCGACCGGAGAACGCATCGACAACGGCCAGCATGTCCTGGCCGGCTGTTACACCGAGACGCTCCGGTTCCTGCGGCGAATCGGTTCCCAGACACTCCTGCACTGGCCGTCCTCGCTGCGCGTCCCGATGATCGATGAAGGCGGCAGGCGCAGCGAGCTGGCGTTGCCGCCACTGCCGCCGCCGTTTCATCTCCTCGCCGCTGTGCTCGCGTGGGACGCGCTGACAATGGCCGACCGCGTCGCCATGCTGCGCATCGGACGCGGCCTCCGCGGGCAACTGCGCGTCGATCCCCGGGAGACGGTGCGGCAATGGCTGGTGCGACATCAGCAATCGCCGCGTTTGTGCCGCTTGTTGTGGGAGCCGCTCGCCCTTGCCGCGCTCAACCAGTCGATCGACGACGCGGCAGCGGAATCGTTCGTGGCGGTCACATCGCGCATGTTCGGATCCGACCCGGACGCGGCGACCCTGTTGCTGCCGGCCGTCCCGCTCGACGAACTCTACGTCCATCCATCGCGGCGGTATCTCGAATCGGCGGGGTCGGTTGTGGCCGCGAACTCGCCTGCGCACGTGCTGTTTGCCGACGGTCGCGTCTCCGGCGTCCGGGTCCGGGATGACGTCACACCGGCTCGCCTCGTCATTTCGTCGGTCCCGTGGTTTGCGTTTGAGGAACTGTGCGCCGGACCACCGTCGCCATTGACTGCGATTGCGGCAAACGCCGCCGCGCTTGGCAGCGCGCCAATTGTCACAGTCAATCTGTGGTTCGAGGATTTCATCTGCGACGTCCCGCTGCTTGGGTTGCCTGGACGGACGTTCCAGTGGGTCTTCGATCGGCGTCAAATCACCGGGCCGGCATGTACGCACTTGTCGCTGGTCAGTAGCGGCGCCGACGCGATCTGTGCGGCGCCCAACGACGACCTCATCAAGACGGCACTGGAAGAAATTGGCGCGGCATGGCCCGCGGCGCGCCGGGCCACCGTCCGTCATGCGGCGGTGGTGCGGGAGAAGCGCGCCACGTTTTCCTTGAAACCGGGCAGCCCCCCACGCCCGCCGACGGTGACGCCGGTGCCGGGCCTGCTGCTGGCCGGTGACTGGATTGCCACCGGCCTCCCCGCGACGATTGAAAGTGCTGTCACGTCAGGCCACCGGGCGGCACGCGCGGCGTTGGACACCCTATGCCTTCCGTCATAGCGCACTATCAGGAGATCGCGCTGAAGGGGAAGAACCGGGCGTGGTTCCTGCAGCGTCTGATTAGCAACATTCAAGAAATGCTCGAGGGGATCGAGGGTGCGCGCGTGCGCACGCCAATGGGGCGGCTGGAAGTGAAGTTTGGGCGCGACAGCGACTGGCCTGAGGTGCGCGCGCGGCTCAGCCGCGTCTTTGGAGTCGCAAACTTCTCGCTCGCGCACCGTGCGCCCCTCGACGTGGAGGCCATCGCCGAGGGCATTGTCCAGCAGTTGCCCGAGGAGACGGTCGGAAGCTTTCGCGTCACGGTCCGACGCGCCGACAAGCAGTTCCCGATCCCGTCGCCTGACATCGAGCGCGCCATCGGCAGTCGCGTCCAGGACGCGCGCGGCTGGAAAGTGGACCTTTCCCACCCCGCGTATGTGATCTGGGTCGAGATCGTTCCCGGCGCAGCGTTTTACCACTTCGGTAAACTTCCGGGGCCTGGCGGGCTGCCGACCGGCGCGTCGGGACGCGTCGCGGTGCTGCTGTCCGGAGGGATCGATTCACCAGTGGCGGCGTGGCGAATGATGCGGCGCGGATGCCCCGCCACCCTGATCCATTTCCACAGCTATCCATTCCTGTCGCGCACGTCGCAGGACAAGGCACGCGAGCTGGCGCAGGTCTTGACGCGGTTTCAGTTGCACTCACGCCTCTATCTCGTGCCATTTGGCGAGTTGCAGCGACAGATCACCGTGAGCGTCGCCGGACCGCTGCGCGTTGTCGTCTACCGACGGATGATGATGCGGATCGCAGAACGTCTGGCGCGCGCGTCGAAAGCCCTGGCGCTCGTCACGGGCGACGTCGTCGGCCAGGTGGCATCACAGACCGTGGAGAACATGTCAGTGATTTCCTCGGCGACGACCATGCCCATCCTGCGGCCGCTGATCGGGATGGACAAAGAGGAAATCACCGCCGCAGCGGAGCGGTTGGGGACCTATGCCATCTCGATCGTGCCGGACGAAGACTGCTGCACGCTGTTTACGCCGCGGCACCCGGCGACACGTGCTCGCCTGCCGTACATCGAGGGTGCGGAACGCACGCTTCCGATTGCGGAAATGGTGGAAACCGCCGTTGCCAATGCGACCGTCGACCACTTCCGATTTCCGCCCCGCAGCGATCGGCAGACTGCCGGTCGAGTCCCGGCGAGAGGTCGCGGAGTGTCTGGGCCGTTCGACGACCGACACCTTGATGAAGCTAAATAGCCCCTCCAAGTCGACTCAATCAGCAATGGTAGGATGACAACTTCAGAGGTGACCAAGTGAGTTCAGCAATAGCGAACGTTGCGTCCAATCTCGACCGCATCGAGGCCATTCTCGGAGACGATGCGGCGCTGCTGCGGCATCAGTGCACCACAATCTCGCGAGACCTGCTGCACCTTCCAGGTCCGGACTTCATCGACCGCGTGTTTGCCATGACGGACCGGCCGCCGCGCGTGCTCGGAGCGCTGCAGCAGCTGTTCGACGCCGGCCGGCTTGCTGGAACCGGCTACGTATCAATTTTGCCTGTCGACCAGGGCATCGAGCACTCCGCGGGCGCTTCGTTTGCGCCCAACCCCGCCTATTTCGATCCGGAGAACATCGTGACGCTTGCCCTCGAAGGCGGGTGTAACGCGGTGGCGTCCACCCTGGGCGTCCTCGGCTCGGTCGCGCGCAGGTACGCGCACAAGATCCCGTTCATCCTGAAGTTCAACCACAACGAATTCATCTCGTATCCCAACACCTACGACCAGATTCGTTTTGCCAGCATCAGGCAGGGGTTTGACATGGGCGCGGCCGGCGTCGGCGCGACCATTTACTTCGGCTCGGAAGAATCGAAGCGGCAACTGCAGGAGGTTGCCGAGATGTTCCAGCAGGCGCATGAGCTCGGCATGTTTACGGTGCTGTGGTGCTACTTGCGCAATCCGGCGTTCAAGACCAAAGACAAGGACTATCACCTCGCCGCCGACCTCACCGGCCAGGCCAATCACCTGGGGGTCACGCTCGGCGCAGACATCATCAAGCAGAAGCTGCCCGAAACCAACGGTGGGTTTACCGCCGTCAATTTTGGCAAAACGCACAAGGCGGTCTACGCGCTGCTGTCGTCGGACAACCCGATCGACCTGACGCGGTACCAGCTTGCGAATTGCTATATGGGCCGCGCCGGTCTCATCAACTCCGGCGGCGCGTCGGCCGGGGAAGGCGACCTTAAGGATGCTGTGAAGACCGCGGTGATCAACAAACGTGCTGGCGGCATGGGGCTGATTTCCGGCCGCAAGGCGTTTCAGCGGCCCGTGGCCGAAGGCATCGCCCTGCTGAACGCGATTCAGGACGTCTATCTGTCGTCGGAGATCACAATCGCTTAGCGGCCAAGGGCGCGCCGTGTCGGCCGGTGCAGCCTTTGGCGAAGGCGGTCAGTCCCGCCGTGCCAGGTGGTCCGTGAGCGCCTCGAACGTGCTGCGGAATGCCAACTCATCCCAGGGGAGATCTACGGGCTCGAACGCGCGGGCTTCGAGTCCTTCATCGTCGACCGCCAGGAGGCCGCCGATACACGTCGCGGCATACACCACGATGATTGGCGTGCGCCCGGCGTACGAGTAGATGTTGATCAGATGATCGAGAGTGACTTCGAGGCCCGATTCCTCGCGGGCTTCTCGAATGGCGGCAAGCGTGATTTCTTCGCCGCGATCGACGTAGCCGCCCGGAAACACCCATTTGCCATAACCAGGTTCGATCGCCCGGCGCACCAGCACGATCTTTCCATCGTCCATTTCAATGACGGTACCGACCGCGATCTTGGGATCGAGATAGAACACGAA
>JACCSI010000309.1 GCA_013813075.1 Acidobacteriota bacterium
GGACGGAATACAACCGCACCGAAGCACCAAGCGCACTCGGCACCTACCAGTTCACTGCCGGATATACGAGTCGCACCGCCAGCAACGACAATACCGGCAACGCCCTCGCGAGCTTCTTGCTCGGACAACCGCAGCTGGCGAGCCGGGCCGTCGGGCCAAGCACGATTGCGGGCCGCCAGCCGTATTGGTCCGTTTACGTTCAGGACGACTGGCGGGTGAACGATCGTCTCACCGTGAACCTTGGAGTGCGCTACGAGCTGTCGCCGCCCATGTACGACGGTCACGCGGTAGAGAAACGGCTGACCAACGGCTTCTCCCTCCTGAGCGCGTACACGCTGTCGCGGGCGCGCAGCAACGCACCGCAGTTTCGCAATGCCGGGGGCATCAACGGCAGCGAAAACTCACCGCCTCAGGATTCGTTCGATCTGGAGGCCGAATGGGGACCCGCGTACTACGGTGCGCGACATCGATGGGTGACCAGCGCCACCGTCCCGCTGCCGTTCCGTTTCCATCTGTCGGGCATTTACTCCATGCAAAGCGGGTTTCCCTTCACAGTCAATCTGCGGGGCGACACCGCGGGCGTGGGTGCCGGCACTGGTGGGATCTTCGTGCGGCCGAATATGGTGCGCGGGGTGTCCGCATACCTGCCAAAGAGTGAGCGGACACGCGGTGGCTACCTGAACCCGGCCGCCTTCGCGACGCCTGCCGCGGCGACATTTGGCAGCGTCGGCCGCAACTCCATTGTGGGGCCCGGCTCCGCCAATCTGGATGTGGCCATGGCGCGATCGTTCGCGCTGGCGCGCACGCGGCTCGAACTCAGGGCCGAGGCCTTCAATCTGACGAACCGTCGCAACTACACGCTGGTCGGCCGCATACTGAACGACGCAACGTTTGGACGGCTGTTGAGTCAGTCCGACCCGCGCCAGTGGCAGTTCGGCGTGCGGCTGACCTTTAAATTTTCAAGTGCGGGCGATGAACCACGGGAGCGGAACGGCTCGCCGCCCTCTCCGGTTCACCTGCAACGGGCTGTGAGCAATCACTCATCACAGATATCAGGAGAGACGCCGATGCACGACGGATGGCGATTTTACGACCGGGTCCTGCAGCGTATGACGCGCCGTGAGCTGTTGAACGTCGCCTGGAAGCTCGGCGCCGCAGCAGTATTGGCGCCGCTGGCGTCGTCACGCGTGTTGGCGCAGCCCATCTTCCGCGAGTATCCGTTTACCTTGGGCGTGGCGTCCGGTGATCCCACCGCCGACGGTGCCGTGCTGTGGACGCGGCTCGCGCCCGAGCCTCTCAACGGCGGCGGCATGCCGATGGCCGGTGTCGACGTCGCCTGGGAGGTCGCGAGCGATCAGGCCTTCCGGACGATCGCGCAGAAAGGGGTCGTTCTCGCGCGCCCCGAGCTGGGCCACAGCGTCCATGTGGAGGTCAACGGTCTCCAGCCCGCACGGGAATACTGGTACCGCTTCCGCGTCGGTTCCGAGTCGAGTCCCGTCGGCCGAACGGTGACGGCGCCGCGACCGGGCGCACGCGTCGATCGGCTGCGGTTTGGCGTGTGCGGCTGCAGCCACTACGAGGTGGGATTCTTTACGGCGTTTCGCCACCTGGCGGCGGAGCAGTTCGACTTCGTGTTCCATACCGGCGACTACATTTACGAAGGGCGGGGTAACCGCGCGCGCAATGCCGCGCTGGTGCGTGATCATCACGGCCAGGAGATCTATACGCTCGTCGATTATCGGAACCGCTACGCGCAGTACAAGAGCGACCCCGACCTGCTGGCAGCGCACGCGTCATCACCGTTCATCGTCAGCTGGGACGATCACGAGGTCGATAACGACTATGCCGGTACCGTCGATGAGAACGACACGCCGGCCGAACTGTTCCTGTTACGCCGCGCGGCCGCGTACCAGGCGTACTTCGAACACATGCCCTTGCGCACCGCCTCGTTGCCCGCCGGCCCCAACCTGCAGCTCTATCGTCGCCTGCCGTTCGGCGATCTCGTCGACCTGAACGTGCTCGACACACGCCAGTACCGCTCGGATCAAGCG
>JACCSI010000329.1 GCA_013813075.1 Acidobacteriota bacterium
CTCTATGCCCGTAACGCCCTCCTGGGCACGCTCCTGGCATACCGCATCAATGGAGACGGCAGTCTGACGATGATTGATGAAGAGACAGGTATTCCGCCAAACGGCATCGGTCTCGCCGCCAAGTAGAAGGCAGCACTGACACCGGAAACGTGAATGGGCTCACCCGGCGACGAAGAACCCGGGTAGAGTCACGTGACACTTCGTGTCTCTGGCGCCGACCGGGACGGGCTTACCGTTCCCGTGTCGGTGCCGGCGGCCGACGGCGGCCACGGAGTGGTGGGGGCACTATTGGCCGAGATGTTCTGGACTGTCGACTGGCGAGCCATTGTTACGCCGAATCACTCCGTCCTGGAGATGGTCGTGCGAGGCACGATTATGTATGTCATGGTCTTCGGGTTTCTGCGGCTTGTTCTAAAGCGGCAGACCGGGGGCCTCGCGACCACCGACATCCTGGTTATCGTCCTCGTCGCCGAGGCCGCCGGCAACGGATTCACTGCGGAGTACACGTCGGTGGTCGAAGGGACAGTAGTGGTCGGCACCATCCTGTTCTGGACCTATGCACTCGAGTGGGTCGCGCATCGTTTTCCGTCCTGCGAGCGGTTGCTGCGTCCACCGCCGCTCTTGCTCATTGACAACGGCAAGATGCTCCGTAAGAACATGCGGTCGGAACTGGTGACGGAAGATGAACTGATGGCGCAGTTGCGCGAGAAGGGCATCGAGGATTACGCCAAGGTGAAGCGGGCATCCATGGAAGCTGACGGCATGATCAGCGTGATTCCCATTGATGCCTGATGGCACGCACCACCGCTCATGCGAAAGAGAGATCGTTGCCGGCCTGAACTGCAGCCGATGATCGGGAGAGTGGCCGCGGGTCCCGTGCAACATTCCACGCCGGGACCGGCGATGAACACCCCGGGCATACCTCCGGGAGGTGGTGCGTATTTTATGGTCTATTTCGTTCGCGCCGGCGCCACTGGATCATCGTGCCGATCGCGACGACCGCGAACAGCGACAGCGCGACGTCTTCGTGGATGGGCGGCCGCGCCCTGACCATCACCGGCTGAATCCAGGCCATGCGCCCGTTGCTCTCGAGCACTCGAGCGCGCACATAGCCTTCGCCGCCGGTAACGGTGTAGCTGGCGTTGACCTCCGTTGACTCCTGAAGCAGTGTGCCGCCCTTCCCGATGAACTGCACGCGGTACCGCGACGACGGCGCGGGTCGTACCGCAATGCGGACCCGCTCAGCAGACACGTCGAGTTCCTGTAGCTCAACACCCGTCGACGCATAAAAATCGCCGCGCTCCAGCGATTCCAGCAGCGCCCGCGCCTCGAGACGCGGGGCGCGGACGACTACCCATCCCCTGCCGGGGCCGGCCACATCGGGATTGCCGGGTTGTTTGAACGTGTGGGCGTCGTCGACCGCGATGCCGTACAGCAACACGCCGGCCGAGAGGATGGCATCCCATGCTTCCTCGAGTCCTGGTACGCCGCCGCCGCCCAGATTGTTGACGGTGGGGTGCCCGTTGTAGACCTCGAACAGCCGGTTGTTACGCACCTGCTGCAGTTCCGGTCGGCCAATCGACCAGCGGAAATTCGGATGGTTGATGTGAGGAATGCCGTTGGCCTGCCGTATCGCGTCGACGTTGCGCTGCAGCACCTCGACGACTGACTTCCCGCCCTGGGGCTCCACGGTCCGCGCCACATCGAGTCCATTAATGTGCAGACTTTTGTCGCCAAACGTATCGGTCACCTCTTCGCCCTTGATCACCAGGAACCGCTCGTCGGCGCCATGTAATGAATTGAGCCCGTCGACCGAAGTCAGGAAGTTGTGATCGGTGAGCACCAGGAATCGATACGCATGTTCGCGATACCAGCGGACGACTTCGTCCGGTGTCGAGTCGCCATCAGAATTGAGGGTGTGAGCGTGCGTGTTGCCTTTGTACCAGCGCAGACCGTCCGCCGGCATGCTCCGCGGTTGGGCGAAGGTCGCGACCGGGAACAACGCCGCCGCAGACAGGGCGCACATGATCTGGTGAATCGGGCTCGTCATGATGAACCGGGGGTCCGCCGGGAGCACACGGCGGACGCGGACAGCATACAAGAGTGGCAGCAACGGGCGTGTAACAGGTCGTCGCATGGGTCGATATTGACGACCCACGGCGGGCTGAGGCGGGCGCAGACTTGGCGCACTGATCTCTGGCCTAGAATTCGATATCCATGTTGGCCAATCCAGCGGTCTGTCTGAATTGCGGCGCGCAGCTGGGTGGCTCCTTCTGCAGCCAATGCGGACAACGGGCGGTGGCGGCCTACCCCACGACCCGCGAGATGGTGGGTGATGTTTGGGTGGAAGTGAGCGGCTGGGACGGTCGCTTTGCGCGCAGTTTTCGGACCTTGATCCAGCGCCCCGGCGTGCTCACCGTTGAGGCGCTCGAAGGACGGCGAGCGCGCTATGTCTCGCCGGTCCGCCTCTATCTCGTCGCCAGCATCACCTACTTCCTGCTTGCGGCGCTGTCGCCGAACGCGCCGCGGACGGCGCAATTGCCTGGCCCCGATCAGATCACGATCAACATGCTCGACCCGAACCCGATGACGCCGGAAGAACGCGCAGCGGCAGAGCATAGCCTCGGGCGAGCACCGTGGTGGGCACAGGCCATGCTCCGTCTTCCCGTACTGACCGACCCGGTCAAATTCCGGCGCGACTTCCTCGAAACCCTCCCTCGAGTGCTCTTTGTGC
>JACCSI010000333.1 GCA_013813075.1 Acidobacteriota bacterium
GGCCTGCTCCCACGGGTGGCGGCGGCTTCGGCGGCGGGCTGTTCTCCGGAACCGTCGGCAGCGTCACCCCCACCGCGGACGCCGTCACCATGCGCGAGCATGCCTCGTTTGTCGAGCTGCCGGACAACAGCTTCATGACGCGCGTCGACGACCCGCGCGCCGGCTACGGCGGCATCAGTTATCTCGATTACAGCGCGCCCATTACCGAGCCGATTCAACTGCGCTTCATCCGTCGTCATCGTCTGCAGAAGAAGGATCCCGCGGCGGCGATGAGCGAGGCCGTCAAGCCGATTCAGTATTGGGTGGATTCGGGCGCGCCCGAAGACGTCAAGAAGGCGCTCATCGAAGGCGCCATGTGGTGGAACCAGGCGTTCGAAGCGGCGGGCTTCCGCAACGCGTTCAGGGTCGAAGTGCTGCCGGCGGATGCCGATCCGATGGACATCCGCTACAACATGATCAACTGGGTGCATCGCTCGACGCGCGGCTGGAGCTCCGGCGGCAGCGTCACCGACCCGCGCACCGGAGAAATCCTGAAGGCGACGGTCACGCTCGGTTCGTTACGCGATCGCCAGGATTACATGATTTTCGAGGGTCTGCTGTCGCCGTATACCAACGGTAACGAGAAGCCGTCGATCCTGTACGACACTGCCCTGGCGCGTATTCGCCAACTGTCCGCGCACGAAGTCGGCCACACCCTGGGGCTTGGTCACAATTACTACAGCAGCGGCAAGGGGTGGATCTCGGTAATGGATTACCCCCATCCGCTCGAAGATTTGAAAGAGGACGGCACCATCGACCTGTCACAGGCCTATCAGGCGCGCATCGGCGACTGGGACAAGGTGGCGATCAACTTCGGCTACCGAGAATTTCCACGCGGCACCGACGAGTCCGGAGAACTGCGCAAGATTCTCAACGACGCCTGGGACCAGGAGCTGCGCTACTTCACCAATCAGGATACGGACATCCATCCACGTGCCGATCAGTGGTCCAACGGCGGCAATCAAGCCGACGAGCTGAATCGCATGATGCGGATTCGCCGCGCCGCCATCGATCGCATCGGCGAGCGTACCATCCGGTCGGGTGCGCCAATGACGACGATCGAAGAACCGCTGGTGCCGATCTATATGCATCATCGCTACGCCGTCGAGAGCACGGCGTCGATGGTCGGCGGCCAGGACTTCGTGTATGCGATGCGCGGTGATGGCCGCACGCCGACAAAATGGGAGGCGGCTGCCAATCAGCGCAAGGCGCTCGACGCCCTCGCCGCGACGTTGAAACCGTCGGAGCTGACGCTGCCGCGTCAGCTTCTCGACCTGATTCCGCCGCGGCCGCCCGGCTACGGCATGCATCGCGAGTTGTTCGCGCGCACGACCGGCGAGGCGTTCGACCCGCTGGCGCCCGCGACTATCGCTGCGGATGTCACCATCGGATTCGTGTTGCAGCCCGACCGCGCCTCACGCATGGTGGCGCAGAACGCCATCGACCCGACGTTGCCGGGCCTCGGCGAGGTCATCGATCGCCTGACACGAGCGACGTTTGATGCGGCAACGGCGACGCCTTATGAAGCATCGGTGCGGCGCGCGACGTCGAGCGTGCTGGTGGATCGACTCACATGGCTCGCCATGGTAGCGCCGAACAGCCAGGTCCGGGCCGTGGCGTCGTTGAAATTGCAGCGGCTGGCCACAAGGCTGCGGGCGCCGAACGCGAATGAGCTGGATGCGGCGCAGCACACGTTGTTTGCGGCCGAGATCAAACGCTTCCTCGAGCGCCCAGCCGAAGTCGCGCGCGTGATGCCGGTTGCCGGTGCGCCTCCGGGTGCTCCGATCGGCGGCGACATGCCTCAGAACTGGCTCGAGCGGCCGACCTGGTGCAATTGGGAATGGTAAGTCGCAGAACAAAGCAGGGCGTGGCTTGAGCCCCGTCGCGGGAAAGGGCTCCGTTGTCGGGCGGGGCCACACCGAGAGGCTGGATCCGAGGATTACGGGGGAATCTGTCAGGCTGATGCTCTCGGCGCGCGGCGGCAAGAGTCATACGTGTGCGACGCAGTAGCCCGGGTGTCAGCGCCCTGATCGTGATGGGCGTCATCAACCTCGCCGCGCAATCGCGCATCACGACCAATCCAGCCGACGCGCACTTGAAGCGCCTGTTTCCAACTGCCGCAAACATCTCGCCGCATGCGGGAACACCGCTGCATTGGAAGATCTACAGTGTCGATCCGAAGAAAGACCCGAAGGCCCAGCCGACGGCGTTCGCGTTCTGGACGACTGACGTGGTCCCGCAGGAACGCGGCTACAACGGGCCAACGCACATGTTCGTCGGCATGGACAGTCACGGCATCATCGTCGGCGCCGTCACCGATTTCTCCACCGACCCGTACGCGCATTTCTCGGTGGACCCGCCGGAATTCGCGGCACAATTCAAGGGCAAGAGTATCCGCGCACCCTTC
>JACCSI010000341.1 GCA_013813075.1 Acidobacteriota bacterium
GTCGTAGAACGGGCGCGTCACTTTGTTCCGGGTTTTCGGATCGGTCCACTCCTTGGTCCCTTCGGCGAGATCCATGAAGTTGGCCACCGTCTTGGGCGCCTTGTCGTCGAACAGGCGAACCTTGAAGTCACCCTCGGTCGTGCTGAAATTGGCGAAAGTAGGCATCCTGCAATCTTAACGTCCCGGCGTCGTACACCAACCCCTGAACAGCCAGCGAATCAGGATCCATCGAGGGACGAGTCCCGTGCGGGCTGCGCCGCTCCCGCAGCCTCGTCTCCAGCGCGGGGGGCGAGGTGTCACAACCATGCCTATCCGCGGCTATCCGCGCGTGTAAGATCGGGCCGATGTCGTCCGTGTCTGGGATCCTTCCATCCGCTGCCGCCGAACTTCTCGCCCGCGGATTGCACGCCGACCCCTTTGCGGTGCTGGGCCCGCACGATGCGGAGCTGGACCGGCGCACCGGCGTGGTCGTCCGGGCGTTCCGGCCGCACGCCGCGGCCATTGCTGTGCACAACCGTGGCGACAAGCGTGTGGTGAGGATGACCCGCGTGCACGTCGAAGGCGTATTCGAAGCCTTCCTCTCGGGCGTCACGCGCGACACGCTGGATTACCGGCTGGAAATTACATTGACCGACGGAACGAGCTTGGAGCTGGACGACCCCTATCGCTATGGGCCAGTGCTCACGGACTACGATCAGCACCTGTTCGCGGAAGGCACCCATGTGCGCGCGTTCGATCGGCTCGGTGCGCGCCAGGTCATCCACGGTGTTCGTTCCGGAGTGCATTTCGCGGTGTGGGCGCCCAACGCACGACGCGTCAGCGTCGTCGGCGACTTCAACAGCTGGGATGGCCGCGTTCATCCGATGCGATCGATCGTCCCCTCAGGCTTGTGGGAAATTTTCCTGCCCGATCTGGGCATTGGTGATCGCTACAAGTTCGAGATCGTGACGCCACAGCAGCATGCGGTGTTGAAGTCGGACCCGTGTGGCCGTTTTTTCGAAACGCCGCCACGCACGGCGTCCATTGTTCACGGTGACAGCTATCAGTGGGGTGACAGCGAATGGATGGCGGCGCGCCGGACGCGCGTGACGTGGCAGCGGGCCCCGATGTCCGTCTACGAAGTGCATCTCGGCAGCTGGCGCCGCCGTGCCGACGGTGAGCCGCTGACCTACCGCGATCTGGCGGACACTCTGGTGCCGTACGTGCGTGACATGGGCTTCACGCATATCGAATTGATGCCGGTGATGGAACACCCCTTTGCCGGATCCTGGGGGTATCAGGTCATCGGATTCTTCGCCCCGACCAGTCGCTTTGGTCCGCCTGAGGACTTCAAATACTTTGTGGACGCGTGTCACCGTGCCGGGATTGGCGTCCTGCTTGACTGGGTCCCGGGGCACTTTCCGAAGGATCAGCACGGGCTCGCGCGTTTCGACGGCACCGCGCTCTATGAACACGCCGACCCGCGCCAGGGCGAGCACCAGGACTGGGGCACGCTGATCTTCAACTACGGCCGGCGTGAGGTGAAATCGTTTCTTTTGAGTAACGCGCTGTATTGGATCGAGCAGTTTCACATTGACGGCTTGCGGGTGGATGCGGTGGCGTCAATGATTTATCTCGACTATTCGCGGCAGCCGGGGCAGTGGGTGGCCAACCAGTATGGCGGGCGCGAAAATCTCGAGGCCATCGACTTTCTACGGGAACTCAATCGACTTCTCGGCGCCGAGCATCCCGACGTGCCAGTGATTGCTGAAGAATCGACGTCGTGGCCGGGTGTGACCCGACCGGTGCACCTCGGCGGCCTCGGGTTTACCTACAAGTGGAACATGGGATGGATGCACGACATGCTGGACTACACCAGCCAGGATCCCATCTATCGCAAGTACCACCACACTCGCATCACGTTCTCAATGCTCTACGCGTTCAGCGAAAACTTCGTCTTGCCGTTTTCGCACGATGAAGTGGTGCACGGCAAACGCGCGATGATCGACAAGATGCCCGGCGATGTGTGGCAGAAGCACGCAAATCTTCGCGCGCTCTACGGCTATATGTTCACGCACCCGGGCAAGAAGCTCCTGTTCATGGGCGACGAAATTGCGCAATGGCGGGAGTGGAACCACGACCACCAGCTCGATTGGGAAGTGCTGGGCGACCCGCTGCACGCCGGCATGCAACGGTGGGTGCGCGACCTCAATCGCACGTACACGGCGGAGGCGTCGTTGTGGGAGGTCGACTCCGAGTCACGGGGGTTTGCGTGGATCGATTGCCACGATTACGAGGACAGCGTCATTTCCTACGTGCGACGCGACGAGCGCGGAGACGACGCCACGGTGATGCTCGTCAACTTCACACCGGTACCGCGCTACTCGTACCGCATTGGCGTCCCGAGCGGCGGCCCGTACGTGGAACTGCTCAATAGCGACTCCG
>JACCSI010000365.1 GCA_013813075.1 Acidobacteriota bacterium
GGGGAGCACGACATTCGTGTGACGACTTACGAATCTACGGTGCAGGCCGCACTGTGCCGGCGGGAACGCGTGTGCGACCCAGCGTCGCGCGACAACTGTCGTGGCGGTTACGAATGTTGAGGGTGATCGCGGGTCGTGTCGGCGCGTTCGCACGACATGACTGGCATCGTCCTGCGCCGGCTAAGTATGCGTACGTGTTGGACTTCGATGGCGATTGGCCGATCCGACTCGGCTGTGCGGCATGGACGTTGCGATGAGGTGGCGCATCACGCGATCGCGTTCACGCCGATCGCATCTCACACAACGACTTGTCAGCGCGCGTCGGTACGACCGCGCGGGAGGAATGTCATGAATGCAATTGCCGCTTTGCGCTCACTCGTCCGTCGCGACGAAGGTCAGGACCTGCTGGAATACGCGTTGCTCGTCGCGTTGATCGCGATCGTCGCGGTCGCCGGTGTCACGCTGGCTGGGACGAAGGTGCTCGGCATCTTCAACAGCATCGCGGCAGCGCTGTAGCGCGATCGACTTCTGTCAATCGCATTTCACACAACATTTGTCAGTGCGCGTCGTTCGACGCGCGGGAGGAACGTCATGAATGCTCTCGCCACTTTGCGCTCCCTCGTCCGTCGCGACGACGGCCAGGACCTGCTGGAATACGCGCTTCTCGTCGCATTGATCGCGATCGTCGCGGTCGCCGGTGTCACGCTTGCTGGAACGAAGGTGCTCGCCATCTTCACCGACATCGCCACGGCGATGTAACGCCGTTGGCAGGGGCCCGGTCGACAAGGCCGGTCCCCTGCCTGGGTTTTGTCAGTAACACCCGTCAGGAAAGGTGCCGAGTCATGCCACCCGTAATCACAGCAATCAAACGCCTCGCCATCAATGACCAAGGGCAGGATCTGCTCGAATACGGATTACTCGGTGCGCTCATTGCGGTCGTCGCCGTTGCTGGCGTCACCACCCTTGGGAAGACGATCTACGAGGTCTTCTGGAAAGTCATCCCGAGTGCCATCTAACGCCTTCGTGATCGCGACGCTGGCGGCGGGCCTGGGAGGCAGCGCGATCATCGACCTGCGAACGCGACGGATTCCCAACGCGCTGACCATGTCTCTCGCGGCGACCGGCATGCTCTGTGCCGCAACTGGAATCAGCGGGCTCAGCCTCGGCGCGGCGCTCGGCGGCTTTACCCTCGGCCTCGTGATGATGCTGCCGGGACATCTTCTTGGCGGCACCGGCGCCGGCGATGTCAAGCTCTTTGCCGCGATCGGCACGCTCATCGGGCCCGCGGGGATCGCCACCGCCTTTTTGTATACCGCTATTGCCGGCGGCGGGCTCGCGCTCATCGTCGCCGCGCGGCGGCGCCGGCTCGCGCACACCATCACCGGCGCGGCCAGGCTCGCGGCCAGGGCCACCGATGCTGCGGAAATCGAGCACCCACGCGCCAACAATCGTTTTGCCTATGCGCCGGCCATTGCGGTCGGGACGCTGCTGGCGGCAATCGGACTGTGAGGAGAACCACGATGCCTGCTCCACTGCGATTGAAGAGCGAACGCGGCCAAGCGCTGCTTGAAACGGCGCTGACCATGCCGCTGCTGCTGCTGGTGGTCGTCGGGATCTTCGAGTTCGGCCGCGCTTACCAAACCTGGCAGGTGGTCACCAACGCCGCACGCGAAGGCGCGCGTGTCGCGGTATTGCCCTACGCCGCCGCAGGCGCCGCGAGCACCCGCGTCCAGGCGTATCTGGAATCCGGGCAGTTATCGAGCCCTTCGTCGGCCTCGGTCGCCGTGACCACCGAGTCGATCGCCCTCGGGGGCGGCGCGACCGCGCCGGCCTCGCGGGTGACCGTCGCCTATCCCTTCGAGTTCATGGTGTTACAGCCCATCGCACGACTGGTCGTGCGCGGGTCCACTGCCGGCGCACCGCTGACGATGACGGCGTCAGCAGTGATGCGGAACGAATAATCAGGAGCGTTTGACAATGGCTCGCATCCGGATCTTCATCGTGTTCCTTCTTGCCATCACTGCCGGCAGCGCGCTGGCATTCGGCACCTACAACTACATGCAGCAACTGCCCCCGCAGGGCGCGTCGATTCCGACGATTGCAGTGGTCGTGGCGGCGACCGACCTCCAGATCGGCGCCGAGATCGGCAGCGACGATCTCCGCATTGTCGACTGGCCCGCCAACGCCGCGCCGCGCGGCGCGTTCAGTGCCGCCGATGAAATCATCGGCCGCGGACTGATCCTGCCGGTCATCGAGAACGAGCCGATTCTGCCAATGAAGCTGGCCTCGAAAGAGGCGGGGTCCGGTCTGCCGCCGGTGATTCCGCCAGGCCTACGCGCCGTGTCGGTGCGGGTCAACGAAGTGATCGGGGTCGCCGGCTACGTGCTGCCCGGCACCCACGTCGACGTCGTCGCGACCGTCAACCCGACCGACCAGCGCAATGACGTCATGTCGAAGGTCATTCTCACCAACGTGCAGGTTCTGGCGGCGGGGACCAAGATCGAGCACAACGTCGAGAACAACAAGGCGTTGCCGGTCACGGTCGTCACGCTCCTGGTCAACCCCGAGGAGGCCGAGCGCCTGACGCTGGCGAGCACTGAAGGCAAGATTCAGCTGGCGCTGCGCAACCCGCTCGATCGCGAGGCACC
>JACCSI010000375.1 GCA_013813075.1 Acidobacteriota bacterium
GCGCGCCGTAATCGACGCCGTTGTGCGCACGTGTGTAGTTGAGCACCGGATGGCGGCGGGCGCGCGCGAACGACGAGGTGATGCGCGGTTCGAACTTCAGTGGGGACTTCAGAAAAAATCGCTTCACCGACCGGCCGGCAGCGTCGTAATAGCCGGGCGCGCCGTTCGGCGGAGTAAATCGGACCGCCTGCAGCAAACGGCCGGCGTTGACATACTCGGCAGCCAGCACTGACCCGTAGCCGGCAAACACGCCATCCTCGCGCACCGAACGCTCGACGACGAGGCGGAAAGTGTCGCCGGGCTGCAAGTCGGTGTTGAAATCCATCTCGCCGGACAACACCTCCGCGAGCGCCAGCCCCAGTTCGATGCGCTCGCCGGTGGCCTCCAAGGCCTGTACCAGCGATGGCGTCTCGCGACTGATTCCGCCGTGCACGATGACCTGTTCGACGCGACTGGGAATCTCCGCAAGCTCGGCCTCGAAAGCGGCGTTGTCGGTACCACTGTCGTCACCAGTGTCGTCACCGGTGTCGGCTGGGGTGTGGTCATTGCTGCGTCGAACAATCAAGCGGCGGACATGATCGATTTCGTATTCAAACTCGCGTAGCCGGCCGTCCAGAAGCCGTTCGATGCGATACGGCTGGCCGGCGCGAACGCGTCGCAGGTCGAATTTCTCTGAAATGGTGCGGACCAGCGCGGCGGTTTCATGCGCCAGCAATTGATGCGTCTGAAGAACGGCGGCAAGCGTGGAGTGTGGCGGCACCAGCGCGCGAAAAATCTCGGAGTCGCGTGCGAGACGGACGTCCGTCCCGCGGCGCGGCTCGTGGTCGGGCTGACTTGGTGGCTCTGCGCCTGCCCCCCGGCATGCCGAGACGGCGGCGACCGCCGCTAGCAGGCTAAGCAGCGGCATCAGCTTTCGGGTCACGGCTCGCGGTGCCGCGCGAGACGCGGCTCGGGGTGTCCTTGACTGTAAGAGCAGGCCATGACGGCCGCAACCCGGAAGCTGACTGGCAGCATCGATGTCTATTCCGCTCCAGGTTTCCGCTGCTGCGAGGCGCGTTCAGTCGTCGGTGGCACCACACCCTTCAGACGCAGCAGTATGACCATCTGGCCGTATTCGTTCATGTTGTGACTGACGACGCCAATCAGCGCCTGTCCGCGCGGTGCCTGGTTCTGTCCCTGCTGCACCATCTCCGCGAGAGAGGCATCGGTCTGCGCGGCAAACACGGCGTCGCAATAGCCCTGCACGGCCTTGGCCGCGGCGACCAGCGTCGCCTTCGAGGTCACTTTCTCGAGGTCGTCCTTGTTGGGGTTGGCTTCACCCTTGGCACGCGAGCAATTGTTGTAGGCCGAGTTGATCGTGTGGCCGACAAACCCCGCAAATGTGCGCGTGTCCTTCGTCGCCTGAAATGCGTAGTCCGCTTCAGGCATTTTTTCCGCCGACTCGACCAGGTTGCGGAACGTACCGGCCGCACTCCGCGCGAGGGCGTCGGCCAGCGCCTTCTGCGCGAGCGCCGGAATTGCCGAGGTCAAAAGCACGATGCACGACAAGACCACAATCCGCTTCATACCGTTGTCCTCCGGACAGCGGTAATCCTAACACCGTTGTCGTCATTTTTTTCCCGGCCGCGCACTTGCGTTGGGACCAGGGGACAACTCGATGTAGATCTCGGTCCGCACGCCGGCCTCGATTTGAACCGGAAGGAAACGTTCCATCTTCCCGACCCGCACGCCAATCGTGTGCGTCCCGGCAGCAATGCTGGTCGTCAGCGGCGTCGCCCCAAGGTCCTCTTCGTCAATCATCGCGCGGGCGCCGGTCGGCTGCGACCGTATGACAATCTGCGCGGGTGGGTGTGCGCTCGCCGTCCCACTAGCCATCAGCCACGCGAGGACGACAGCTTCGACCACTGCCACGAGCGTGGTCGCGGCCAACGCGCGGTTGATCCACCCAGCGCGTCCACTCTCGGCCCGCACTTCCACCTTCAATGGATCGATGGATTCGACTGCCCCAGACGCTTGCTCCGAATCAAACTCCGATGCCGGTTCGGGTCCGGGCTTTTTACAGGGTGCGGGCGTCGACTGTGGCTCCGCTTCCGGCTCGAACGACAGCTCTTGTGCGGCGGCCTGCACATTTGACAGCGGGACGCCGGCGGGTCGCGGCGCGAGTGTCGGGGGCGCGCCGGCAATTTGTTCGAAGCGCGCGATGAACAGATCGAGCGACGCCGAGGAGGTGACGTAAGAACGCTCCTTGGCCAGCATCTCTTCGAACGAGATCTGCAGTTCTTGCGTCGATTGGAATCCCGTATTCTCGTCGAACTGCAACGCCCGCTTAAGCCAGGTGGCAAAGCCAGCCGACAGCTTGCGCGTCGTGGCGGCGCTGGTCTCGAGTAACGACTCCACCAGCTCTCCAGGCGAAACCAGAAACTCTTCTTCCTCGAGCCGGCGGCCAAGTAGCAGCGACAGTGCGACGACACCAATGCCGACGGCGTCGGCGCTCGGTGGGATGCGGGATGGGCTCGAGACGTGCGGCAGCGCCACACGCAGATCCCGCCACAGCCGCTCGCGCGAGTAGTGAAGTGTTTCCACGCCTGGCGCGAGCACGTATTCCGCGAGAACCAGCCGACCTTGTGGCGTCAGGATGAGACGCTCCGGACCAATGGTGCCGATGGTCGCGTCGCGCTGATGTCGAGAGAAGAGCGCAACCGCGGGGATTAACTGTCGCAACAAGGCGAGCACGGTGCTGATGTCGAGTGGCAGTTTTTCGCGGTGGGTGACGGCGAGGACGTCGGCCAGCCGCCAGCCGGCGACGCGGTCCGACAATAGCCGAAGCGCGTCTTCCGAGGGTCGATCAAGCCGCCGTGTACGTGCGTACAAGGTGTGACGCACGCGCGCCAATCGCGCCACTCGCTCGCCAACGGCAGACGAAAAGTCTGCGTTCGCGACCAGCGCCGGCGCAAACGACAACACCTCGACCACATCCCCGGACTCCGGATCGACGTCCAGTGTCCGGCTGCCAAATCCGTCCTGAAACAACTCGCTCACCTGTGCATACCCGTCGGTAACCTGATCTATCGACCAGGTAGGAGGCAGGGAATAGGTTCCGGAACCGGCGTGGGCGGGGCCAACGACGTCGCTCACATCCGTCCATGCGAGCCAATCTGCGGCCCACGCCGCGTGGCACGCCGCAGACCCAACCAACCACCGACGCAATAAAACTCGACACGAACGAAACACGAAGGCAGAATGCAGAAGTCGTAGATGTCCCCTGACCTCACGCTCCTGGCCAGCGCTGGCGCGGCCCTCCTGCTCGGTCTGACCATTGGTTGGGCTATCGGTGTCGCCATGGCCCGTGGTGCCGCGCGGGGCGTGCTCGCAGCGGCCGCTCAAGCGCAACAGGCCGCGCTTGATGCGCAGCAAATGCTCGTTGCCGAAACCGCACGGCGGTTTGGCGATTCTCAGGAAGACCTGAAGCTCCTACGAGGCGAGTTCCAGAGGGTGCAGAACGCCTCGATCGCGATTCGCGAAGAGAATGCGCAGCTTCGGACCGAGCTCGCCCACCAGCAACAGACCGTGCCTCACCAGCTCGCGATGCTCGATCAGGCACAATCACAGCTCAAAGCCTCGTTTGATGCGCTGGCCGGTACGGCGCTCCGACACACGACGGACGAATTTCTCAAATTGGCGGAGCTCAAGCTCGGTCACGTCCAGAAGGACGCGATCGGCGACATCGAGAAGCGTCAGCATGCGCTGGACGATCTCATCAAGCCCATCCGTGACGCGCTCATGCAAGTTGATCAGAAGCTGGCGGCGGGCGAACAGGCGCGTCTCGAAACCAGTGCGACGCTGGGTACCCTCATCAAGTCTCTGGGCCACGGGCAGGATCAGCTGCGCGGCGAGACGCACAACCTGGTGCGAGCGCTTCGTACGCCCAACATCCGCGGCCGATGGGGAGAAATGCAGCTGCATCGCGTGGTGGAGCTGGCGGGAATGCTCCCCCACTGCGACTTCGTCGAACAGCCGTCGCTGCTGGCCGAGCACGGCCGACAGCGGCCGGACCTGGTCGTCAAACTGCCAGGTGGCAAGACGATCGTCATCGACGCGAAAGTCCCGCTCGAAGCGTATCTCGACGCCACCGATTCGCAGGACGATGCGCTACGCGAACGACGGATGGTGGACCATGCACGGCAGGTACGGGACCACATGACCAAGCTGGGGGCCAAGAGCTATTGGGAGCAGGTCCAGCCATCGCCCGAATTTGTCGTGATGTTTCTACCGGGCGAGGCGTTCTTTCAATCGGCACTGCAGCACGATCCCGAGTTGATCGATTTCGGCGTCCGCTGCCAGGTGTTCCCCGCCAGCCCGATCACGTTGATTGCGCTGCTGCAGGTCGTCGCTCAAGGCTGGCGTCACGAACGGCTCGCACAGAATGCGGAAGAGATTCAGGCGCTCGGCAAGGAGTTGTACTCGCGCGTCGCCAAGATGACCGATTACCTCGACGTGCTGCGCACGCGTCTTGACGGCACCGTCAAGGCATTCAACGACACCGTCGGCTCGTACGAGACGCGGGTCCTGGTGACCGCGCGTAAATTCAAGGAGCTCGGCGCCACGTCCGGCAACGAGATTGACCCGCTGCAGCCCATCGACACGGTACCGCGTATTCTGCACAGCGCGAATCTACTGGGACTGCCCGAAGACATCATTGACGCTGAAACCATCGACAAGGGACGATGATCACATGAAGACATGTCTCGCGACTCTGACGGGAATAGCGCTGGGCCTGGTCGGGCTTGCCGCCGCTCAGAAGCCGGAAGCCACCTCGCTGGCCGGCCAGCCGCTGCATCGCATTGAGCTCCCCGATCGACAGAAGCTTGAAGGTGACCTCGCCCAGGCCGAAAAGGATCTCTCGGGAAAGCCGAACGACGCCGAAGCGATCGTCTGGGTGGGCCGGCGCCTGGCGTATCTGTGGCGCTATCAGGACGCGATCGCGACGTTCTCCAGGGGCATCGCGCAGCATCCGAACAACCCGAAGATGTACCGCCATCGCGGGCATCGCTACATCACCGTCCGCGAGTTCGATCGCGCGATCGCCGATTTCGAGAAAGCGGTCTCGCTCATCAAGGGAACACCCGACGAGATGGAGGCGGACGGCCAGCCGAACGCTGCAGGCAAGCCGCGCAGCACGCTGCACTTCAACATCTGGTACCACCTCGGGCTCGCGTATTACCTGAAGGGCGACTACGAGAAAGCCCTCAACGCCTATCACGAGTGCATGAAGGTCTCGAACAACGACGACTCGGTGGCGGCCACCAGCGACTGGCTGTGGATGACGCTGATGCGCTTGAATCGAAAGGCAGAGGCGGCAAAGGTGCTCGAACGTATTACGCCGAAGATGGATATTCTCGAGAACGGCTCCTACCATCGCCGCTTGCTCATGTACAAGGGTCTCGAGAAGCCGGAGACCTTACTCGACCCGGCGAACGCCGATAGCCTGACGCTGGCCACCCAGGGGTACGGCGTCGGCAACTACTACCTCGTCACCGGCAACCCCGGGCGTGCTCGCGAAATTTTTCAAAAGGTGGTCGCCGGTCCGAACTGGTCAGCCTTCGGGTACATCGCCGCCGAGAACGATCTGCACAAGCTCAAATAGCTGGAGGCCACCTGACGCGACCGGGCGCACACCCAGGTCAAAGGCTCTCGGGTGGCGTGCGCTCGGCTTCACGGCTCCACGCGGCAAGCGCTTCTGCGCGTGACCGGGCGAGGGGGATCTCCTCCAGGCGGTCAACCGGCCACGGCAGTCGCCACGTCCAGTTGTCGTCACTGACCTGTGCGGGCGTGTTGATGCGGTCGGGCCACCCGAACACGTCCTGCACCGGAATGATCACCAGGCGCGACCGCGAATCGAGCAGTGCACGCAGCATGGCATCGAGCGGCGGCATGCCGCCGGCGAGACGACGTCGCACGGACGGGGTCTGCAGCACGGTCGCGCGGTCGTGTTCGGACAGCGTTCGCCACCACAGGGCCAATGGTTCGGTGTCATGCGTCCCCGTGGTGGCCACGGAGGTCTCGGCATATGCCGCCGGGTCGATGTATGGCTGCCCCTCCCAGTGCCATTGGCGCTCCCACCGCATGACCTTGAAACCTGGGACACCGAGCCGCTGCAGCGACTCGCGGACGAAATCGGGCACCGTCCCGAGATCTTCAGCGACGATCTCGGCACCGCTCTCCATGTAGATCGTCACCAGTTTTTCACCGAGAACGCGTTGCGCGTGCTCATCCCCTGGCGCGAAAAATGGCCCGACCGACTGGTCGATGGGACGTATATAGGTCCGATAGAGCCCGACGAGGTGATCGAGGCGGAAGCCATCGAACAAGCTCGCGCTGCGATGCGCGCGACGGCGCATCCACTCGTAATCGTTGTCGGCCATGACCTCCCACCGCCACGGTGGCAATCCCCAGTCCTGGCCGTTCTTGCTGAACGCATCGGGGGGCACGCCCACCGTGGCGTCGAAACGGAACTCGTGTTGCCCAGTCCACACGTCGGGACTGTCGGCCGAGATCATGAACGGCAGGTCACCAAAAATTCGCAGGGGGCGCGACTGGCGACGCGCGTCGGTCCATTGTTCCGCCGCGACCCACTGCATGTACATGCGAAAATAGATCTCGCCTCTCAGCTCCTGGCGCGCGGACTGCACCGCTTCGGGGTGCCGCCTCGCGAGTGGTTCCGGCCAATCCCACCAAGGTTGTTGCATGCGCTGCGCGCGAATGGCCTGGAACAGCGCGTAGTCGTTGAGCCAGGCAGACTCGTCGCGCACGAAGGCGACGAAGCGCCGCGCGCGTGCGCTTTCCACGGGGACCTCGCTCGTCAGGAACCGTTCGTAGGCGCGCCGGAGATGCCGCTGTTTCAGCCGCCGTATCTCGCGATGCGAGACTTTCGACGCCGCTCGAATCTGTTGGAGCGTGGCTCTATCCTCATCCGGGAGCGAGGCCTCGCCGCCAAGCGCCTGGAAGTCGTCGAGCGTGGGAAGCGAGATATAGATGGGGTCGAGCGCCATCGCCGTCAGCGCGGAATAGGGTGACGTTTCGGCGTCGGGGATCTCGGTAATTGGAAGAATCTGCACGAACGACTGGCCGGCGGAGGCGCTCCAGCGGGCGAACATGGGCAGGTCCTGGAACTCGCCCACGCCCCAGCTCCGTGTCGAGGGCACCGAAAACAGCGGCACGAGAATGCCGCTGCGGCGGCGGGTGATCACGACGCCGCGCTCCCCTGCGAGGCGCGTGCGAGCAGCCTGGCGATGCCGCGAGCGAATTGCGTCGGCTCGGCGAGCAGGCTGACGATCAGGAAGGCCTCGCGCTCGAAATCAAAGAAGAAGCCGGGGTGCACGAGGACATGATCCTCCATCAACAACTCCAGCACGAGCGCCTCTTCGCTGCGATAGGCCGGCACCTGAAGGACCGCCGACCAGCCGCCTTCGACAGTCAACACGGTGACCGATGGCGTCCGGGCGACGGCGGCCCGGAGCGCCCGCAGGTTGCCCGTGACGCGATGCTGAATCTGGGTTCTGACCGCCGCGCCGCGGTCGAGCAGGTCGGGCAACGCGGTCTGCGCCGGTGTGGACACCGACAGATACGTGTCGGCGATGACCTCGTAGGCGCGCAGCAGGGCGTCGAGACGATCGGCGGGCCCGGCAAACCCAATCCAGCCGACTTTGACCTGCGGCAGCCCAACCGACTTGGACAGGCCGCCAAGACTGCACACGAGCGCATCGCGCCCCGACAGCACCGATGCGGCATGCGGTGCGAAATCCAAGGGAAAGTCGCTGAACACTTCGTCGCCAATCAGCAGCATGTCACGCGACGCGCAGAGCTCCGCAACAGCCACGAGATCGTCGCGATGCAAACGCGAGCCCGTGGGGTTGTTCGGCGACACGATGAGCAGCGCTTTGGTTCGTGAATGGACCTGCGCGCGCAGGTGATCAATGTCGATCCGCCAGGTGCCGTGATACTCGAGCCGATACGGCCTCGCCTCGACCGATTCCAGAACAGTGAGGTGCTCGAAGAGCGGGTAACTGGGCTGCGGCACGAGAACACCGTCGCCTGGGTCACAGAGCAACTTGAACAGCAGTGAGTAGGCCTCACTTGTGCTGGCGGTCAAGGCGATGTGTTCCGGCGGAATCGAATGGCTTCTCCGCGCAAAGTCGCGCGACACCGCCTCGCGCGCCCGCGGCGCGCCGAGCGCCGCCGGGTCATACTCGAGCGCGTCAGGTGACGCCAGCGCGCGAAGAAAATCGTGTGGATACTCCAAGCCTACGCGGGTGGGGTTAGAGACCGTCAGGTCGAGCACGTCGATGCCGCGGCTTTTCAGCACCGCCAGCGCCCTCGTCGTCGCGTTGAGGGACAGATCGGCTGGAAGTCGATTAGAAGGCATGGTCGTGGATCGGAGGAGCGTCGGAAGGTCGGAGCAATCGCTAACTCACCGGCGCGATCACCTCGACACGCTCTATGACGTCGCCTTCGAGAATCGCATCAACCACCTCCATCCCACGTGCAACCTCGGCAAAGACGGTGTAGGTGTGATCCAGGCGCGGCGAATCGACAAGGTTGATAAAAATCTGGGCGTCGCCCGTATCGCGTCCGCGGGTGGAAATGCCCACGGTGCCGCGTCGGTGCGACACCAGCCCGACTTCGTCCCGCATGAACGGGCCCTGGCCGACGTATTCGTTGGCGCCAGGGCTGCCACCCTGAATCACGAAGTTGGGGACCACCCGATGAAAGGTCAGGCCGTTGTAATAGCCTTCCCCGGCCAGTGTGGCGACGTGCAGTGACGTCACCGGCGCTTCCTGCGGCATCAACCGGAGGTCAAACACGCCGCGGCCGGCGATGCGAAAGCGCAACAGCGTGGTTGCGAGTGCGTCGATGCGCGCCATCGGCATGGTTTGCGCGGTTCCGCCGAGTGCTGTCGGCGTCTCGGCGGGCTCGGGGGCGCCGAGCGTGGCAAGAGCCTCGCGTATCGCGTTGCGCGCGTCACGCGATGTGTCGCGACCCTCTCCGGTGACGCGGCGCAGCGCCTGCTGCAGCGCCGGCACGACTGCGTCCTTGTTGGTCGCCGGGGCTAGCGCGCGAGCCGCGGTGATGAGCAGCTGATAATCGGGCCGCGTCAGTGCATCCAGGGCGACACGGGTCGCTTCCGGACGTTTGTGCGTCACCAGTCCGCCGAGCGCCGCTTCGCGCACGTTGTCGTGCGCGTCGCGCGACAGCTGTTCCAGCTCGTCGAACGCCGCCAGCTCGCTGGCAGCGCGTGCGGCATACATGCGCACCTGCCAGGTGTCGTGCCGGACGTGGCGCGGCAGCATCTTGCGTGCCTCTGCCGGAGCGACCCTCGCGAGTGCCACCATCGCGTGTGCGGCACGATGCCAGCCGGACGCCGGGGTCGGCGCCGCGGTGCGGCCTGAGCCATCGCCGGCGATCAGCGATTGCAGCGTTCGGACCGATTCGGGCCCACTGCACCCATTGCCGAGTAAATCGATGGCGAGGAGTGCGACGTGGGCATCTGCGTCGCGCACCGCGGTCAGTATCGGCTCGCAGGACGTCTTCTGAAATTCCCGGCCCCAGGTCTGCAGTGCCTCGTAACGCACCTGCGCGTTGCTGTCGCCGAGTCCTCGTGTAATGACCGCCTCGCGTCCGTCAATACGGGCCCGCGCCGCCACCATCGTCACACGACGGACTTCCGCATCTCGCTGGGCGATACCGGCTTCGAGCCCCGGTCGCGTGATGCCGCCTGACGCCGCGAGAGCGAGCGTGGCAAAGCGGCGAATACGCGCGAGCTTGTCAGCATCCTGCGCGCGCCCTTCGAGTGTGCTGGCGGCACGGAGGCCGGTCAGGGTGGTGTCCTTCAACTTCGAAATCTTGCCGACCTGCCGCGCGAGCGCTTCGAGCCCTTCTGTGGCGCCGAGCAGCGCATCAATCTGAATCGTCGTCGACGACGGGCCAGGTAACACGCGCGCGATGATGCCCTCGACCTCATCGATGTCTGCGGCGCTGGAATACGGCAGCCGGCCCAACGTTGCCGCGACTGCCCCCCACGCGAGCGGTTCCTTTTCGACCTTGGCGCGCAGCATCAGCCGCGTTTTCGCATCGGCCACACCCTTGTCGCCCTTCGCGGACTGCCCGACCGCATTCGCGGCTTCGATGCGGACATCGACGTTCGCATCCGCCAGCGAGCGCGTCAACGTCGGAATCAGATCCGGTCGTTCCAGTCGGCCGATTGCACGGACGGCCTGCCGGCGAAGGGAGGGATCAAGATTGGTGAGTCCTTGCCGCAGCGTGGCGAGATCCGCTTCAGTCTGTGCCCGCGCGTCTTCGGCAACGAGCATCCGCTCTCGCATTGCGAGGTTTGATTGGGCCAACGCCGGTCGAGACCGAGCCATGCACCCGCCCGACGCCAGCGCAACGAGAACTAACGCGATCGCGAACTTCATCCGGCGATTATAGGATCGAGTTGCGCCGCTCCTCGGAAAACTCGAGCATCTGCGTCGTGAGATCGCAAGGATAGGAAATCTCGACGTCGGTGATGGAGCCGTCGGTGTCGTGCACGGCGTGCAACCGCGGCATGACGAAACCCGTGTAGGACGGTAACTTCAATCGATTCGCCCGCTCCACCACTTCGTCCCTGAGACCCGCGTCGAAGTGGACGCCATAAGTTTCAAACAGGGTCTTGGCGGCGGCGTAATCGCCCTCCGACTTGATGCGCTGCACGTCGGCGAGCAGACGCCCGGCGCCGTCTCGGAATGCGTTGACATCGACGATCACGTAATACGTTTTGCCGTCGCGCACGCGGGTTTCGATCGCGGACGTGTGCGCTATCAGCCAGTTGACGATCGCCTGACGGTTGCGCATGTGATCTTCTTCGAGCTGCGTACCTTCACGAACGCGGCGGAGCTGCACCAGGGCATTACGGGCATAGGCTTCGTACTCGGCGCGAACGATGTCGGCATGATGATCCGCCGGCACGAGCCCGAGCGTCACAAGATGCGGGTCGGCCACGAAATAGAGCGCCACGAGATCGGCACGCGATTCCTCGAGCGCGGAATACTGCTCCTTGAGCAGCTCCTGCGGCTGCAGGGTGACCGAGTGGGCCATCCGACCCGATCCGTGACCGAGGACCTCATGAATATCAGTGGTGAATTCGCTGGCGAATGCCCCCCACTGCTTAGCCCGTTCGATCTCCGCGGCGTCCCAGGAGAACTCCTGCCGGAAGCTGTCGAGTGTCGCCTGCTCGTAGGCTTCGATGACATTCGACAACGACACCGACTTGCTGCCGTACTTTTCGCGGATACGCTGGTCGTTTGGCAGGTTGACGCCAATTGGCGTTATCGGGCCGGAATCGCCCGCCTCGAAGACCACCTCGATGGCGCGTGCGGAGACGCCGTGCACCTTGGCTTTGCGAAACTGCGGGTCAATCGGCAGGTTGTCCTCGAACCATTGCGCGTTTGCGGCGAGGCGCTGAATCTTTTCGGTCTTCTCGTGGTTGACGTAGTACACCAGGCCTTCCCACGCGCCCTTGATGCCGCGCGCGTCCATGTAGACCTCGATGAAGCCGTTCATCGTGTCCACACGCGAATCGAGATTGCGAACCCAGGCGATGTCGAACGCCTCGCGGTCCGAGTCCTCGCCGGTCCGGTACCAGCGAATCAACGCGCGCAAGGCATCAGCCAGCGACGCCGGGGCAAACGGCAGCGCCTTCTCGAGGTGCCCAACCACTTGACGCAGTTCCGTATCGTAGCGCCCACCCACGCGGTACACGTCTTCGACGACGCGACCATCCCGCTTGACGACTCGGGAGTTGAGTGGGTGGCGTTCGACAATCCCGTCGAGATCGGCCATCGTGACGCCGTCGTAGAGGTTGTTGGCGCTGGCGGTCAGGATGTCGCGGCCCTCGCCGGGCGTCTTGCACGTGACCATCGGATCGAACGAGAGATCGAAGAACATCGGCGCGTAGCGAGCGATGAGATCGCCGACCTGCTCGCCGGCTTCGAGCCTGAAACGCGCGCCATTCCGTGCCGCAATCTCCGCGGCGCCAGTCAGCTGGGACACCGAAAGACGCAAGACAAATTTGCGCGCCGTGAGATTGTTGTACGGGCCGGTATTAATCCAGCACAACTTCGTGTATCGGGTCATCGCCGCCAGGACGTCCGAGGGGATGCCATCGGCGTGCGTCAGGACCTCTTCGAGGATGTCGCGCATGCCGAGGTTGTGTCGATAGCGCTGGTCGTAATAGATGTCGCGTCCGGCCTTTGCCGCCTGATACAGGTGCCAGACCAGCACCTTGTCGCGATGGCACAGTTCGGCGAAACCGTCTGCATACAGCTGAACGACGGCGGCCTCGTCGATCTGTTCGAGCCGATACGGACGATTGGCGCGTGGCGAGCCGGTCAGTGGCGGCGACGACATTACAACGGCACCTCGACTTTTTCGCCGTGCTGAGGAATGTGGACGGACCAGCCGAGTGTTTGTTCGATTCTCGCCTTCAGCGCGTGCTGCGCGGGCGGCTCGCCGTGCACGAGATACAGCTGCCGTGGCGGCGTCTGAAATGTGCCGAGCCACCTGAGAATCTCGTTGCTGTCCGCGTGCGCGGACATGCTGTCGATCTTCTCGATGCGCGCGGCCACGGGCACCATCGTGCCGTGTATCTTGACGGATTTGGCCCCCTCGACCAGGGCACGCCCTCGGGTGCCCTGAGCCTGGAATCCCACGAACAACACGGTGTTCTCCGCGTGCGGCAAACAGGACGCCAGGTGGTGCAGGACGCGACCCCCTGTGGCCATTCCACTGGCCGAAATGATGATCGCCGGGCCCGTCGATGCGGTGACGGCCTTGGACTCCTTCGGTGACGACACCGCCCGAAACCGCTTCGGACTGAACGCGCTGAGGGCGCCCGTCCCCACCTGGACCTCGCGATCGAGATGCTTGTCGTGTTGCGCGTAGAAGTTGAGCGCATCGACCGCCATTGGGCTATCCAGGTACACCGGCAGCGGCTTGATGCGGCCGGCATCTTCCAGCTTCTTGATCAAATACAGCAACTCTTAGGCGCGCACGACGGAAAAAGACGGAATGATGACTCGGCCGCCCCGCGCGCGCGTGTCCTCGATCACTCGCGCCAGTAGCGTTGCATCGTCGGCGTCCGGATGCACGCGGTCGCCATACGTCGACTCGACCAATAGCGTCTCGGCGTCCGGCGCCGGCATCGGATCGGGCAGGACTGGCCGGCCATAACGTCCCAGGTCGCCACCGAAGAGAATGCGCTGCCCAATTCCGTTCAGGCGGGAGACACGCACGAACGCCGAACCCAGCAAGTGACCCGCGTTGGTGAACTCGGCGCGGAGATTGGGAGCCACATCGACAGGCCTATCGAAATTGACGATTTCGAGGTGATTGAGCGCCGCCGCCGCGTCCGCTTCAGTGAAGAGCGGCACGGCGGGAGTGTGCCGCGAGAAACGATGCCGGTTGGCGAGTCGCGCATCTTCTTCCTGCAGTCGCCCGGCGTCAGGCAGCACCAGCGAGCACAGGTCAGCCGTACCGGCCGTGCAGTAGATGCGACCATGAAAGCCGCTGGATACCAAACGCGGCAGCCAGCCGCAATGGTCGATATGCGCGTGCGTCAGCACGACAGCGTGCAACGATGCCGGGTGGATAGGCAGCGCCGCCCAGTTTCGGCGCCGCAACTCGCGCAACCCCTGGAACAATCCGCAGTCGACGAGAATCCTGTGTCCGTCGGCCTCGAGAAGGTATTTCGACCCCGTCACGGTACGCGAGGCGCCGAGAAATGTCAGTGTGGCCATCGTTAGCCAAGCACTCTACTAGAATCCGTCCATGACCCGGTTTGCCGGTCGCGCTTGTCCTCTAATGCCCGTTTAATGTCGCGGCACAAACCCGCGCCCTCACTCGACAACATGAGTTCTCTGGCGGAGCAGAGGCACGTGTGCCGTGGGCGTTGTCCGCGCTTAGAGAAAGGCGAGGACGGCGGCAATGGCCTTGCCCATCGCGACGATCAGAGTGCGAGCAATAGGGAGCAGCGAGCCGCGGTCGGCGACCTCGCCAGCCAGCACCGGATCGGTGAGGAGCAGCCACAGCGAAAGGGCGGCGACTGGAGCGGCGGCAATCGCACCGACTGCGACGACGCTGAGCGTTGTGCGCATCATGCGTTGGCCCGTTCGCGGCCTGCGGTCGTAACCGTGGTTGGAGGGGTAAGGGGTGGCCATGGGCGGCTTCTCGCCATGGCGATAGCGAGGACCGTACCGTCTCGGCGTCCTAACGTAAGCCCTTGAAGCCAGAAGCTTTATGGGTGCGGATGCAAACTGGCAAATCCACCGACTGTCCGCTCGTGGGACGTCAGTCCGCGGCCTCGAACACCCCGCGCTGTCGGTCTTTCCGTACCCGGTCCCAGGGAAATGCCGTGCCGTTCATCGCCACATACACGCCCGGCGGCAAAACCTGCGCAAATGACAGGGCGCTGCCAAGATTGAACAAGCCGTCGGAGCTCCCGAAAGCGTACGGGATCATCGCGCCGGTCAGCACAATCGTCTTCTCGGTAACGGCTTCGGCCAAGGTGGCGGCAGTTTCGACGATCGTGTCGGTACCGTGCGTGATGACGATCCGAGTCTCGGCGCATGCATGGCACTCCGCGGCGATCGCCGCGCGGTCCTCATCGGTCATGTCGAGGCTGTCGACCATCATCAGCGTCTCAACCGTGACGTCCACGCCCGATCGCCCGAGACGCAGCATCTCCTCGACGTGCGTGTTCCCGAAGAACAGGCGCCCCGCGATCTCGTCGTACCGCTTGTCGAACGTGCCGCCGCAAACCAGGATTCGAATCATTGTGACTATGGAGTGACCGCCAACGATGACGGGCGGGACTGAAGGGGCCGCCCGTCTCCTGCAACGCCACTAAACTGGGACAGAGTCACCACACGCCGCGCACCCACCACTCCCGGAGAGCCCCCAGCATGTATGCAATCGTTATTGTCCGATATCGCCAGCCGATCGAGGAAGTCATCAAGGTACAAGAGCCCCACCGTGCATATCTGCGCCAGCTCAAGGCCGACGGGACGCTGCTCGCGGCGGGCCCGATGGACCCGCGGTTTGGCGGGATGTTTCTGTTGCGCGTGCCGGACGACAACGCGCGCGCCGCGTTGGATGCCGTGCGCGACAACGACCCGTTCTATGCCGCCGGCGTTGCGCAGTACGAATTGATTCCCTGGAATCTGGTTATCGGGAAGGACGAGCTCGACCGGCTGTGACTCGTCGCTCTGGCGCGACGAAGAGGCGGCCGACGATGACCAGGGCCATTGCTCGGTGGTCTGGGCCAGTTCTCGCCGGTTAGCCACAACGGTGACGGTCCGCCCGTTTCATGCCCTCGTTCATTTCTTTCGCTGCCGGAGCAATTCTCCCAGGGTCCACGACACGACGACCAGGGCGATGACGAGGAGGAGGACGACGAGAAGGGGGCGACCCATGAATTCCTGCGGCGGGTTTACAGAGCCGCCGCTCCTGTGCAGTTGCCGTGCGCCCGCCTCCAGCCAATCGTCAGCATGAAGACTCCAAGGACCGACCCGTAGAAGAACGACCCGCAAACGCGATGCAAACCGACGATCGACCAGTCCAGCCAGTGCATGACGCCTCAGCTGAAATACTGCTGAAAGGCGTAGAGCGCGCCGAGCGTGAGGACCCAGACGATCACGACGCGCAGGTAGTGCTTGCGGACGTCGCTCATAGCTGTTCAACCAGCTCGTGGAGCTGCCCTTCGGCTTGGACAATGTGATCGCGGCGGGCCTGCCACGCCGCGGTGTCGCGGTCGAGGAGCCGGCGCGATTCCACCACCGCCCGCGCGGTCTCGTCCGGCGCCGGACCGCCCAGTGTCACGCGTACGTTGACGAAGTGCCGTGGGCTCATGATGGTGTCGAGCTGTTCTTCGGAATAGGTGAAGGTCCGACCGAGCAATTCCTGCGACGCCTTCCCCAGCGCCAGCGCCAGTGACCCGTGCGGATCGTCCGTCCGGGCCTTGAGCAGCAGCACCGCGATGCCACGCGCGGTCGTGAAAGGCAGCCCCTGTTCGCGCACCAGCGTGTCCGCGAGCTCCGTCAACGTCGTGCCGCCGCACGCCGCGCGCTCGGCCAGTCTGGCGACGTCGAAATCCGCGTCTTTCATCGTCGCGGCCACGAGCGTCAACATGCGCGTCGCGTCGCGGAACATCGAGGTCACGAGCGGCTGCAGGTCGTCTTCGGTGTCAACAATGTCGCCGAAGGGTGTGTTGTGGACCGCGATCATGATCGCCTGCGCCTGGCCCACAGCCTTACTGCCGATGGCGCGCGCGTGTTCGAGCGCGACCGGGTTGCGCTTCTGCGGCATGATGCTGCTCGACTGGACAAAGCCCTCGCCGAGTCGGAGGTAGCCGAATTCCATCGTGCACCAGAGCAGAAAATCCTGGACGACACGGCCAAGGCCGACGAGGATGATCGCGGTCGCGGCGACGCTTTCGAGCAGGTAATCGACGGCGGCTATGCTGCCGTAGGTGTTGCCCGTCGGACCGCTGAACCCGAGCAATTCGCTCGTGCGCTGGCGGTTGATGGGAAAGCCGGTACCGGTGATGGCGCACGCGCCGAGCGGGTTCCTGTTGGTCACGTCGTATGACGACGCCAGTCGCTCGGTATCGCGCTCGAGCTGCTCGATGACAGCAAGCAGGTAGTGCGCGATGGTGCTGGGCTGTGCGGGTTGGGTGTGAGTGTGGGCGCCAAATACGGTTTCGCGGTGACGATCGGCGAGGTTGATGAGCGCGGCGCGGAGTTCGAGCACCCGTTCTGCGAGCAGCGCCACGAACTCGCGCTGTCGCATTCGATACATCGTCATGTCGATATCGTTGCGGCTGCGCGCGGTGTGCAGGCGACCAGCGACATCGTCGTCACACGCATCGCGAATCAGGCGCTCGATGAAAAAGAACAGATCCTCGCAACTGCCATCGTAGGAGGCCGTGCGCACCGCGTCCAGCGAGATGCTGTTCAGGGCGGCACGGAGAGTCCTGGCGTCGGCTTCGGCGATGATGCCCTGCTCGAACAACATCACCAGGTGGGCGTAATGGATGCCCATCAGGGGGGTGAGCAGCTGCGCCTTCGCGTCTTCGAAATTGTCGTTGAGGACGTTGGCGACGTATTCCGGCGCGAACCGCATTGGTGCAAGTATATATTCCCGAGACGGGACACATAGACACGGAGACCGCCATGACACGCTTCTCGATCCTCATCACTCTTGCGATCCTTGCCGGCGGCCAAGGC
>JACCSI010000381.1 GCA_013813075.1 Acidobacteriota bacterium
CGCCAACGCCGCGCAAGCGGGCGTCGCGCACCTCGTTACGTTCAAGCTGCAGGACGCCCTGACGACCGACCTCACCGAAGCCACTGTCGTCACCTTGTACCTGCTCTCGGCGTCCAACCTGAAGCTGCGTCCCATCCTGACCAGACAACTCAAGTCAGGGGCCCGAATCGTGTCCCACGCGTTCAGTATGGGCGACTGGCAGCCCGACACAGTGGACACCTTCACCGACAGCACCGCCAACACCCGCACACTGTACCTGTGGAAGACCGACGGCAAAGTCCGTCCATAGACGAGGCATACCGCGTGCGCCTGGCCTCCAGGCGCGCCGACGCCGAGCGACTGGAACGCCAGCACGCGAACCTTGCATGGGCACGGCTGGCAATTTTTCTGTCCGGCGCCGTTCTGGTTGGCCTGCTGGGCCGAGACAGCGCCCCGTGGCTCGCCCTGCCGGTGCTGGCCTTCGTCCCCCTCCTCTTCGCCCACGCGCGGGTGCTCAACCGGCGCGATCGTGCGTTGCGGGCGGCCGGGTTCTACGAGCGCGGCACCGCGCGGCTGACGGACGTCTGGCAGGGCTCGGGCGCGCGTGGCGAGCGCTATCGCAACCCTGAGCACGTCTATGCGGAAGATCTCGACCTCTTTGGCGCCGGTGGTCTCTTTGAATTGCTGGTGACCACCCGCACGCGCGCCGGCGAGGATCTGCTTGCCAGCTGGCTGCTGGCGCCTGCGCCGCCTGACGCCATCCGCGCGAGACAGGGCGCCGTCGCCGAACTCGCGCCCCGTCTCGATTTGCGTGAGGACCTCTCAGTCCTGGGACCGGATGTCGACGCGTCAGTCCAGACGCAGGACCTCCTGGCGTGGGCGGCGGCGCCAGCACACCTCACAGGCACGTGGCCGCGCATCGTGCTGCCGCTGGTGGCGGCGGTGTCGACCGGGTTAATCATCCAATGGATCTGGACCGGTGACCCGCCGGATCTGCTGGTGCCGGCGCTGGCGCTGCAGGGCATCCTGGCACTCTGGTTTCGCCATCGTGCCCACCACGTCGCCCACGGCATCGAGCGGCGCGAGCAGCAACTGCGCGTCCTCGCCACCATCATGGAGCGCATCGAACGTGAGCCGGTCGAGACGCCGCTGCTCAGCTCACTTCGCGACCGGGTACGAGCGACCGGCCGCTCGCCGGCCGACGAGATTCGGCGACTGGCGCGGCTCATCGACATCCTCAGCTCTGGGCACAATCAGATCTTCGCGCCGATTTCTGCACTGTTGCTGCTCGGAACACAACTGGCCTTCGCGGTTGAAAAGTGGCGGGTCCGATGCGGGCCCGCCGTGCCGCACTGGCTGACTGCGGTCGCTGAGTACGAAGCGCTGTCGGCGCTGGCCACCTACGCCTCGGAACATCCAGACCATCCCTTCCCGTCGATTCTCGACGGCCAGGCGCGGTTCGAGGCGGAGGCCATCGCACATCCGCTCCTCGCGCGGGCCTCGGCCGTGCCCAACGACGTGTGGCTCGGCACTCACGCGCCGCATCTGCTGCTGATAAGCGGCTCGAACATGTCCGGCAAGAGCACACTGCTGCGGACCGTCGGGCTCAACGCGGTGCTGGCGCAGGCCGGCGCGCCGGTGCGCGCCTCGCTCCTGCGCATGACGCCGCTGCACATCGGCGCGACCTTGCGCATTCAAGACTCGCTACAAGCGGGACGCTCGCGTTTTTTTGCCGAAATCAGCAGAATCAGCGCAGTCGTTTCAATGACTGCCACCACCTCCGTCGCCACCGGCCACCTCCCTCCCCACCAGCAACCTCCGGCCCCGGCGGTGCTGTTCCTGCTCGACGAGCTGTTGGCGGGGACCAACTCGCATGACCGGCTGCAAGGCGCAACGGGCATTCTCACCGGTTTGGTCGAGCGCCACGCGATCGGCCTGGCCACCACCCACGACCTGGCCCTGACCGCGATGGCTGAGGGCCTGGGCGCCCGGGCCACGAACGTCCACTTCGAAGATCGCTTTGAGGACGGTACGCTGACGTTCGACTATCGCCTCAAACCCGGAGTCGTCCAGACCAGCAACGCCATTGCGCTGATGCGTGCGGTTGGCCTCGATGTGTAAAGCGCTCACCACGGACGCCTGACGATAGTTCTGGCCACTCAACGACCCACTAACGACATGGACTTCGAAAAACTCGGACTGTTTTACCTCGGTCGGCGCGTCGATCCCGACACCCGCACCCCCACCGACGTCCCGCTGCTCTACGACGCCGCGGACCTGGTTACGCACGCGGTCATTCTCGGCATGACGGGCAGCGGCAAAACGGGGCTCGGGATCGGTCTCATCGAGGAAGCGGCCATCGACGGCGTACCCGTTCTCGCCATCGATCCCAAGGGCGACCTGTCGAATCTGCTGCTGACGTTTCCGCAGTTGCAGCCCGCCGAGTTCGCCCCGTGGGTCAACCCGCACGAGGCGCGCCTGCAGGAGCTCTCGCTTCCCGCCTTTGCCGAGCGCGAGGCCACACGCTGGCGCGAAGGCCTGGCGGAATCGGGCCAGGGCAGTGACCGCATCCAACGACTGCGCGCCTCAGCAGACTTTGCCGTCTACACGCCTGGCAGCCATGCGGCGCGGCCATTGTCGATTCTCCGAACTTTCGAGGCACCGGCTGCAGCCATCTCCGCCGACCTCGAACTGTTGACCGAGCGGGCGTCAGCCGCGGCGACGAGTCTGCTGACACTGGCCGGCGTCGAGGCCGAAGCGCTGCGCTCGCGCGAACACATCCTGCTCTCGACGCTGCTGACCGAAGCGTGGCGCCAACAGCGCTCGCTCGATCTGCCCAGGCTCATCGCACAGGTGCAATCGCCGCCAATTCAACGCGTCGGCGTCCTCGAGCTCGACTCGTTCTATCCAGCGGCAGACCGTTTCAAGCTGGCGTCGGATCTCAATCGCCTGCTTGCCGCACCGGACTTCGCGGTCTGGCTCGAAGGCGAACCGCTCGACATCAACGCGCTGCTCTACACCGCACAGGGCAAGCCGCGCGTGAGCGTGCTGTCGATCGCCCATCTCGATGATCGGGAGCGGATGTTCTTCGTATCGCTCGTACTCAACGAGTTGGTCTCGTGGATGCGCCTGCAGAGCGGGACGTCGTCGTTACGCGCGATGGTGTATATCGACGAGATGACCGGCTTCCTGCCCCCCGTGGCGGTACCCCCGTCGAAGCCGCCGCTACTGACACTGCTCAAGCAAGCCCGCGCATTTGGCCTGGGCATGACGCTGGCGACGCAGAACCCGGTCGACCTCGACTACAAGGCGCTCGGCAACGCCGGCACGTGGTTTCTCGGACGCCTGCAAACCGAACGCGACAAAGCGCGGCTGCTGGACGGTCTCGAAGGGGCCAACTCCGCCTCCGGTGCCGGGTTCAACCGCCAGACAACGGACCGGCTGCTGTCGAGCCTCGAGAAGCGCACATTCCTGCTGCACAATGTCCACGAGCAGGAACCCGTACTCTTCAAGACGCGTTGGACGATGTCCTATCTGCGCGGTCCCCTCGGCCGCGAGGAACTGTCTCGGTTGTCGGCACTGACCGCCCCCGCCGCACCTCCGCCATTCGTGCCCCGTGCAGAAGACGTTTCGCCGGCGCCACCTGCCGCAGCAACGGCACCCGGCGTCGCTTCCGTCTCGACCCGCGCGGACGTGCGCCAGTTCCCCGAAATCGGTGCTGCCTCAACGATGCCAGGCAACGCCACTGTCGCATCGGGCTCCACGCAAGGGGTGTCGGGCAGGCCTGTTCTCGACCCTGCGGTTCCGCAGTTTTTCGGTCCCGGCGACGGCGGCCGCTGGATGCCTGCGCTGATCGGAGCCGCGCGCGTCGCGTACTCGGATGCCAAGCTCGCAATCGCCGAATCCCGTGAGGTCGTAGTGATCACCCCCATTGTCGACGGCCCAGTCCCAGTTGATTGGGAACACGCGGAGCCGGCCGACTTCACGACGGCCCACCTCGTCCCCGCGCCGCAGCACGACGCCGCCTTCGCGGCGCTGCCTCCGGCAGCCGCCAATCCAAAGAAGTACGCGACGTGGACGAAAGACTTCACGCAGTGGGTCGGCCAGTCGCAAACTGTGGAGCTGCTCAGGAGTGCCAGCACGAAGCTGGTGTCGATGGCGGACGAGTCGGAACGCGACTTCCGCATTCGGTTGCAGACGACGCAGCGAGAGCAACGTGATGTGGAGATGACCAGGCTGCGCGAGAAGTACGCCGCGAAGATCGCCGTACTGGACGATCGCGTCCGCCGCTCCGAAGCTGCCGTGCAGCGCGAGCAGCAACAGGCCTCCGAGTCGAAAATGCAAACGGGCGTGTCGATGGCGGCGACTATTTTCGGCGCCATGCTTGGGCGCAAGGCCGTGAGCGCAACAACGCTCGGACGGGCCACCACCGCGGCCCGCGGCATGGGTCGCATCGGGAAGGAAGCCCAGGACGTCGAGCGCGCACGGACTGAGGTCCTGGCCGTGACCGCCAGGCGCGACGATCTGTCGCGCGCACTCGAAACCGAACTTCAGGCAATCGCTGACCGATGGGACGCGCGAGACGAGCCGCTCGAGCGCGTGCTGGTCAAACCAAAGCGGGGCGGGGTCACCGTGCAGCTTGTGGCGCTGGTGTGGCTGCCGAGACCATGACCGCCCCGCCTGGACGTGCCGGGAAGCATTTGCGCGCCCGCCAGGTTCCCCGGTCCAACGAAATTGCTGACCGCGAAGGAAGTAACATCCTTCGCCATGCGACCCACCCTGTCCCTGGCTGTCTTTGCGCTGGTTATCGCGCCGGCCTGCACCAGCGCCCCGCCGCCACCACCCTATCAGCCGGTCGCCGATGTCAAGACGTTAATGGCGTCAATCGTGGAGCCGGCCGCGGACCTGTACTGGGACGCCGTCGGCACCATCATCGATGCCCAGGGCACCCATGAAATTGAGCCCAAGACGATCGAAGAGTGGGACGCAGTGCGCAACGCCGCGTACGTGGTCGCCGAGTCAGGCAACCTGCTGCTGATGCCAAGCCGCCTGAAAGACGCCGGTGAATGGGTGCAGCTGGCGCAGGCCATGACCAACGCGGCGCAGAAGGCGATTCGGGCTGCCGAGTCGCGCAACAAGACGGCGGTCTTCGATACAGGCGCAGAAGTGTATGACACCTGCACCAACTGCCACGTGAAGTACTCGCCCGACATTCTTCGACCCAATACCATTCAGTGAGCGCGCCAACGTGCAGGATCTGTCCGGCGTTGCGTCGGAGGTCGGGCGTTCGGGGGGCCTCACGCAGGCGGAGGCTTAGGCTTGCCGTAATCAGGCCGATAGTTCTTGTGACACGTGACGCAGGACTCGTAGAGCTGATCGCTCAACGCCTCCAGTGCGGCGGCGTCCTTCGCCTTGGCCGCTTTGAACGCCGCCCATCCGGCGTCGAGCATCAGGCGCGAGTCCTTCATCCACTGGCCCTGGTCGCGGGCCCGGCCGGGCATCATCAGGAGGTTGGCCGATTCGGCCAGCATCAGTGTCTTCGCTTGCAGCTCTCCCCACTCCGCGTCCGTCGTCGGCGTCCGCGACGAGATATAGAACACGGCGTCGGAGGTTGGATAAATCAGGTGGACCATCAGGTCGCTCATCGTGCCGACGCGCGCGGTGGGAGGTGAGGGACTGATCGTCGTCGCTCGAGGTGGTGCCTGAGCGCTGAGGAAGGAGGCGCCCGTCACAATCAGGACCGCCAGAACGACGCTGCGAAGACCTCGCATTGTGCGCATGGCAGCTGAGTTTATACTTGCGGCGCCGTGTCGATACTAGCGTTCCTCGAGTGGGTCGGCCAGACGCCGTGGAGCATCGCGCTCCATGAATCGCTGTACATGTATCCGCTGCTGGAATCGACGCATGTCATGGCCCTCGGGTGGTTCGTTGGCCTGGCGGTGATGTTCGACCTGCGACTTCTGGGTTGGACCTTCCGCACGGTGCCGACGACCGAGTTCACCAGCCGCCTGTTGCCCTGGGTGCAAGCCGGCTTTGCGGTCATGTTCGTCACCGGACTCCTGCTCTTTTATGCGATTCCGGTGCGCAACTATCAGAACATTTTCTTTCGCGTCAAGATGATCATGCTCGTCCTGGCGGTGCTCAACATCTGGTATTTCCACAATCGCACTGAACGCAGCATCGGCGAGTGGGATACCCAGGCGCGACCGCCCCAGGCCGCCCGCGTCGCCGCCGTGGCCTCCATCCTTCTGTGGTTGAGTATCGTCGTTGCCGGACGCATGATCGCCTACAACTGGTTCGACTGCGATATTCAGCCACAATCCGACTTCATCAACTGGGCGGCCGGCTGCGTCGTGCCTTTGCCCCCATAGCGAGGCCCGTTGGACGTCAACCTGCTGCCATTTTTCGAATGGTCCGAGGCGTCGTGGATTGGCAACGCCATTCGCGACTCCCTGTGGCTGTTCCCGGTGATTGAGGCGATCCACCTGCTCGGGCTGTGCGTGCTCGGCGGATCGATCCTCGTCGTCGATTTGCGGATGCTTGGCGCGGGTTTGCGGAACACCCCAATTGGGCAACTGGCGCGCGACGTCAGGCCGTGGCTGGTGGCCAGTGTTGCGGTGATGCTGCTGACCGGCACCGCGCTTTTCGCGTCGGAAGCGATCAAGTGCTACTACAACACCTCGTTCTGGGTAAAGATGACGACGCTACCGTTTGCGTTGCTGTTCACGTTTACGGTGCGCCAGCGCATCGCGCAGATGGCAGGGATAAACACGAGCGCGAGGACCAGACTCGTGGCCCTCGCGTCGATCGCCCTGTGGTTTACCGTCGCGGCCGCCGGGCGGTGGATCGGGTTTTCCTAAGCCTCGCCGGTCACTGTGGTGGTGTGATTGGCTTGCCGCTGATGTCCACGAACGTGATGTTGGTGAACCCCACGAGCTGGTCTTTGACCTTGGTGTAATCTCCCACCACCACAATCACCGAATCTTGTGACCCGAGCAACATCTGCGCGGCGGTCTTCACGGCTTCGGCCGATAACGACGACACATTCTTTTGAAACGTCTCAGGGTAGTCATTCGGCAACCCGAAACTGTAGATGGTGTTGAGCGTTGCCGATAGACCGTTCTGGGTCGCATTCTGGATGACGAACAGCCCGCGCGCGTAGGTCTTGGCGTTAACCAGCTCCGCCTCCGCGGGACCACCCTCGCGGAAGCGGTCGATCTCGCCGTAAATTTCCTTGAGCGTTGCGCCGGTGACGTCGTTGCGTACATCGGCGACGGCGCGATAGAGACCGGCCTGCCCCATGGCCTGGAAGGTCGACTGCGGTGAATAGGTGTAACCCTTGTCCTCGCGAATGTTGCGCACCAGCCGCGAGTCGAAGGCGCCGCCGTAGATCTGGTTTGCCACGTTCATCACCGCCCAGCGCGGATCGCTTCGTCGAATGGTGAAGTTGCCGACCGAGATGGAGGACTGTACGCTGTTGGGCCGCTGCACGAACACGAGTTTGCGCCCCGTCAACGCCGGTAGCGCCGCCGTCGGGGGCGGCGGCACCGTCCCGCGGGCCCAGGTGCCAAAGGCTTTTTCCGCCGCGGCGAACGCCGCGTCCGGCGTGACGTCGCCGGTGACCACCACGAAGGCGTTGTTCGGGCGGTAATACGTCTTGTGGTACTCGACGATCGATGCGCGATCGATGTTGGCGACGGTTTCCGGGGCTGCGCCGACACGCCCGTAGGGGTGCGGTCCGAACAGCGTCTGACGATAGACGCGGTTGGCCACGAATTGCGGCGACGCCAGCTGCGCCTGAAGGGCCTGCGCGGTGTTGGCCTTCAGCAGATCGACTTCCTGCTGCGGGAACGTTGGGTTGCGCACGACGTCGGCAACCAGCGACATCATCGCGGGCAGCGTGTCGGCGAGGCCGCGCATCGTAAACGACGAGGTGTCCTGTCCGGCAAACGCGGTCAGCGACGCGCCCATCGCGAAAATCTCCCGGCGAATGACCCGGCTGTCTCGAGACGCCGTGCCTTCTTGGACCGCGTCGGCGACAAACTGCGCGAGGCCCGCCTTCTCCACCGGATCGACCGCGAGACCGGACTGCATCGTGACCACGACCGACACCTTCGGTACGGTGGGATAGCGCACCGCCACGACGCGCAGGCCGTTTGACAATGTCCGCTCGACGCGCGCGGGGGCGGTAAACGGCCGCTCCGGGCCAATCGCCGGCTTGGCGATCGTTTGCGCCCCAGCCACCAGCGGGCACAGCACAGCGGCCGTCATCACGATGGCGCGGCGCGCCCTGAGCGACAGGGGAGGCGTCGTCAAAGTCGAAGGGGTTGAAGGTGAAGCGGTCATTGCGCACCGACCTTTGCCACCGGGCGGCTGTCGATCGACGTGCGGTTCGAGTTGACAAACCAGCGTCCTGCCGCTGCCTTCACATCCTCGACCGTGACCTTCTCGAGCTCGTCGAGGATGGTGTTGAGAAGCTCAGGTTTATCGTCGAACAACGCAAAGGTGGCCAGGAGATTGGCACGGCCAAATCGCGGCATGAAGCCACCTTCCATGTCTTCCAGGAACGCGGAGCGCAGCGCGGTCTTCGACTGCTCGAGCTCCGCTTCGGTGATGCCTTTCGACCGGACCTCGGCCAGGACGCTCTCAATCGCATCCAGCACCTGTGTCGCATTCTTGTCGTTCAGATAATCAACGCGCATCGTATACAGCATCGGCCCGCGCACGTCCCAGTTGTTCCCCAGGAAGTTGAATGCACCAATCACCGACATCGCCAGCCGATCGTCGCGCACCAGCTTCTGATACACGCGTGCGCTTTCATCCCCGACAATCAGCGGATCCAGAACGCTCAAGGCGAAGAAGTCCTTGGTCATCCGGGGCGGCAAATGCCACCCCACGGCCAGCGCCGGTGTGCGCGCCAGCGTGTCCTCGCGCGTGAACCGCTTCTCTTGTGCCTGTGCGGGTTCAGCAACGTCGGACGCCGCCGGCAGCGGCTGGCGAGGGACACCGCCGAAATGTTTGTCGGCGAGCCGCTTGACATCGGCCTACGTGGCGTCGCCGGCAACGACCAACACGGCGTTATTGGGCGCGTAGTAGGTCTTGAAGAAGCTGCGCACGTCGTCGAGCGTCGCGGCTTCGAGATCGGCGAGGTCGCCATAAAAATTATGCGCGTTGGCCCAGTTGACGTTGGCACGCTGCCAGATGTCGAGCCATTCGAACGAGCCGTGCGGCTGATTGAGCACGTTGACGCGCACCTCCTCGCTGACGACGTTCTGCTGGTTTTTGAGATTATCGGCACTGACGTCGAGCGACTTCATGCGGTCGGCCTCGAGCCACAACGCCAGATCAAGGCCGTTCGAAGGCAGCACCTGAAAGTAATTGGTGTAATCGAGCCGGGTCGAACCATTCACGACGCCGCCCGCCTGCTGCAGCATGGAGACGTGCTCCATTTTCTTCACCTGCCCCGAGCCTTGGAACATCATGTGCTCGAACAGGTGGGCAAAGCCGGTACGTCCCTTCGGTTCGCTGCGGAAGCCGATGTTGTAGGTCACCTCCACGAGCACCACGGGAGCGCTCTTGTCCTCGCTGAACACCACCTTCAGGCCGTTGGCGAGCGTGAAGTACTCCACGGGAACGTTGAACCTGGCGGGCGCCTGGGCGAACGCCAGCGCGGGCATCAGCGCGAGTAAGACAGTCACTACTTTCGTCACAAGACCTTTCTAAAAGCAAAAATTCCAAGGCGCGCCATGCGGCACCTTGGAACTTTGCACTCTAACTTGAACTGTAAATTGCGCGTTGCCGTTA
>JACCSI010000407.1 GCA_013813075.1 Acidobacteriota bacterium
TCGCAGCAGGTCCTCGGCCGCTTTGAACCCTGGTGCCGCCGGTGAACGCCCTTGACTCTGAGCCCCGCGCGGCAGTGTCAAGGCGAGCGGCGTCTGACCTGCCTTGTTTTTGACATCCAGCCTGGCACCCTTGTCGGCGAGGAGCTGAATCACCGTCGTCATGCCGGCACCGGCAGCCGCGTGAAGCGCGGTGTCCCCCACGGCGTTCGCGTGGTTCACGTCGGCGCCTCCACCAAGGAGCAGCCCGACGGCTTCCACGACGTCGCGCTCATCGCGTGGGATAGCCGGTTGGTCGGAGTCGACGATGTTCCAGCGCGCCAGATCGGATGGGCGCGCCTCTTTCTCCACCGCGACGCCGGCGGCGGCGAGGAGCGGAGTCGTCCCATTCGGCAGGCCGACACCGGGATTTGCCCCGGCGGCAAGCAGCAAGCGAATGCATTCGACCTCGAGGAAGGTGGCGGCGACCAGCAAGGGCGTGGCGCCAACCATCGGGGTCGGCACGGCCCATTGCGAACCAAAACGCCGAACCGGACTGCCTTTGGTGATTAGCGCATTGGGATTCGCGCCTTTTGCCAGCAGTGCGCTCATTGTGGCGCCGTCCCCTCTCAACACGGCGATATGCAGGGGCGCATAGCCGCCGCCGGCGGCCTCGGGATCGGCGCCGGCCGCGAGCAAGGCCTGCGCGACAGCGGAGTGTCCGGAAAAAATCGCCGTGACCACCGCCGAGTTGCCGTCGGCCCCGGTATCGTTGGGGTTGGCGCCAGCGGTGAGCAGGTGCCGCACCGACTGGACGTCACCGGTCTGGGCCGCAAACAGCAGCGGCGTGCTGGCGCCGGACGAAATCCGTTTCGCATCCTGCTTCGCCGTCTTTACCGATCGCCGCGGGCCCTGATCGAGCATGACGGTCAGATTGCGGACCCGCGAGCGGGCATGCAGATCCGCGCCGTGGTCGACTAGCACCTTGACCACACCGGGATGTTGACGGGCGACCGCCCACATCAACGGCGTCTGTTCACGATCACGTTCTTTGACGTTGACGTTCGCGCCACGCGCCAGCAACGCGCGCACCACGTCAACGCTTCCGCTACGGGCGGATTCCATCAGTGGGGTGACGCCGGTCTCGGACGCGGCGTTGGGGTTAGCCCCCTTGTCGAGCAGCCGTTTCACGATCGCGACGTTGCCGTTCACGCTGGCCAGATGCAGCGGCGTGATCGCGAGGTCGTTGGCAACGTCTGCCTTGGCGCCGGCGGCGATCAGCAGATCCACCAGTTGTGCATCGTCGCCATAGACCGCCCAATGCAGGGCCGTGGCGCCGTCACCGTCCGGCGCGTTCACGTCGACGTGCTGCTGCAGCAGCGCGCGCACCACAGCCAGATCGTGTTGCTTGACGGCATCCACGAGCGGAGTCGTCAGCAACAGTAAGGAAAGCGCCCACGTCATAACCACCCATGCTCCTCATTGCGGCGTTCGCCGCGACAGACGGCGGACGCGTGTCCAGCGCCGCGTTCGGTCATCAATCGAGATTGACCGGCCCGGTGCTGTTGCCGTGGCTCTCCACGGGCACACCAAGTTTGTCGAGCAGGCTGACATGGAAATTCGCGAGCGGCGTGCCCTCTGTGTACTTGATATGACGGCCGCTTTTCAGCTTGCCGTTGGCTCCGCCCACCAGGAGAATCGGCAGATTGCGCGGCACGTGTCCGTTGCCCTCGCTCATGCCGGCCCCGTAGACGATGGCCGAGTGGTCGAGCAGCGAGCCGTCGCCATCCGGCGTGTTCTTCATCTTGTCGAGGAAGTACGCGAACATCGTCGCGTGATAGTGATTGATCTTCGCGCACTTCTCCATGCGCACGGGATCGCTCTGGTGATGGGAGATTGGATGATGCGCATCCGGCACGCCGATCTCAGGGTAGGTGCGGCCGCTGAACTCGCGGCCCAACATAAACGTCACGACACGGGTCACGTCGCCTTGGTAGGCGAGCAGCTGCACATCGAACATCAGCTTGGCGTGCTGCTCGAACGTTTCGGGAACGCCAGCCGGGCGGTCGAAGGCAGGAAGTTCGGCGTTGTGTTCGACGGCCTTCTGGATGCGTCGCTCGACGTCACGCACGCTTTCCAGGTATCCGGAAATTCTCGTCCGATCCGCGCTGGCAACCTTGTTCCGCAGGCTCGACACTTCACCGAGGAGCGAGTCGAGGATGCTGCCTTTGTACTGCATGCGGGCGCGCCGCGCCGCTGAATCGCTGTTGACGCCGTCGCCGAACAGCCGCACAAACGCGGCGGCCGGATCGTGTTCCATCGGCAGCGGCGATGTCGGACCCGCCCACGCAATCGTCCCGGTGTAGACGCAGCTGCGGCCGAAGTCGCAGGACGTGCCGGAATCCACCGATTCCAGCGCCAGCTCGAGCGACGGCAACGACGTGTCCTGGCTCAGCACCTTGGCGGCGATTTGATCGATCGACATGCCCGCCCGCAAGTTGCGGCTGGGCGTAACGTCGGTGAGAAACCGCGTGCTGGCGTCGGCGTGATTGTTGTATTGGCGCTCGCCCGGCGGCGGCGGAGGCACACTGTCGAGACCACTGACCACGAGCAGGCGCTCGCGGAACGCCTCCAGCGGTTGCAGCGTCGGCGAGAACTCGAACGCCGATCCTTCTGCGGTCGGAAACCACTGGCCTGGGATGACGCCGTTCGGCACATAGACCGCACCAAACCGGAGCGCCGGGGTTGCCGCGGTATGCCGCAGCGCCGTCAGGGCCGGCACCATCGCATCGAGGAGTGGCAACGGGATGGTGGCTCCCAATGCCTTGAGGACGGTGCGACGCGAAAGAGCCTTCTTCGTGATCATCATGACGCGATGTTCCTCATCTGGAAGGGCGTGCTTTTGACGATGCCGAGAATGATGGACGACCATCGGTAATCGGTTGCGGCAGCGCCCCGTATGATCTTGCGGATAGACGGCTGGTCACGATAGCCGACGTGGCGGCCGAGCGAGTAGGTAAGAAGTTTTTCCACGAACGTGTGAACGTAGTTGTCGCGATGCTTTACCAGAAACGTGCGCAGTCCTTGCACGCCCTCGAGCGGGGTGCCGTCCGCGAACACGGCTGACGCATCCACCGGCAGACGGTTGCTGACCGAACGCCATCGGCCAATCGCGTCGAAATTCTCGAGCGAAAAGCCGAGCGGGTCCATGCGCACGTGACAGGCCGCACACGCCGGATTCTTGCGGTGCACTTCCATCTGTTCACGAATCGACATGACGCGCCCGTCGGCCGCCTTGGGCTCCAAATCCGGGATATTCGGCGGCGGCGGTGGAGGCGGCATCCCGAGCAGATTGTCGAGCATCCAGAAGCCGCGTAGCACCGGCGCGGTGCGATCGGGGTACGACGTCACCATGAGGATGCCGCCCTGGCCTAGAAGTCCGCCGCGTCTGCCGTCGGTAAACGTGATCTTGCGGAAACGCTCGCCGTAGATGTTCGGCAATCCGTAGTGTTGCGCCAGCCGCTCGTTCACGAATGAATAGTCGGCGCTGACCAGATCCACAATGCTGCGGTCGGCGCGGAACTGGCTGTCCATGAACAGCGCGGTCTCCTGCAGAAACGCATTGCGGAGGTTCTCGTCGAACTCGGGGAAGATGTTCGGGTCGGGTTGAAAGCTGACGGCTTTGCGCACCCCCAGCCACTGGCTGCCAAAATTATCGACCAGCGCCTTCGCCCGCGGGTCGCGCAACATACGCTGCACTTGCTGCTCGAGGACGGCAGGATCCTTGAGCCGCCCGCGTTCGGCGGTCATCAGCAGCTCTTCATCAGGAATGCTGCTCCACAGAAAGAACGAGAGTCGCGACGCCAGATCGATATCGCTTACCCGGTAGACGGGGGGGCGTGACGCGCCGACCGGATCGCTTTCGATGCGAAACAGGAAATTGAAGCTGACGAGCATGCGTTCGATCGCGGCCTGGATACCGGCGTCAAAACTCCGGGCCGTCGATGTGTTCTGTGCGTTCTGTGTGCCGGCCGCGTAGAAGGTGAGGAGCGTCTGGATTTCGTCGGCCGTGGGGGGCCGACGATAGGCCCGACGCGCCAGCGACGAGACGATTTGTTTCGCGCACGGCCCTTCCTCTGCGCTGTTCTTCGGCGTGCAGACGAACACGGCGCGGCGGCTGCGCGTCTCCCCGGCACCGGCCGCCTGATACGGTCCCTGAATCGAGACGGCATCCACGGCGGCATAGCCGTCGTACTGCTCATCGGACCCTCGTGAGAAGTCGACCGGCAGCGGCTGCTTCACGCCTTCCGGTTCCCATGGGCTGGCGACGAACGCCACCGCAACGGAACGTTCACCGGCCTTCACGGGTGTGCGCACCTCCAGATTGGCGTCGGCAGCGTGCATGTAGAGCTCCCACTCCGTATCGCCGACGATTTCGCCGTTCCAGGTCAACGGCCCGGGAGTGCCTGGCGCGTCGCCGCCGACCGTAAAACGCTTGACCCGTTTCCCATCGATTCGCACATCGAGCTGTTGCGCGTGGCCCATGCCGACGATGTAGTCGTAAACCTGCCGTCGCAGTCGGACCTTGAACCGATACTCGCCATCCAGTGGAAAGTTATGGCGGACCGCGACGCCGCCTCGCGAGCCAAAAGGAAGGTCTTCGCTGACGCGAACATCCTGTTCCAACAGCTTCGGCACTTTGTACGTAGCTGAACTCGGTGCTCGTCCAAGCGTCTCGTCGCCGACAGCCAGCCGGCTGATCTCGCGCGCCGCTCCCAGGTAGCGTTCGAGGTGAGCAGGCGAGAGCGCGAGGCTTGCCGCGACGTTGTCGAAGCCTTCGTCGGCTTCGTCCGGCAACAGCAGCGACTTGGCGTCGACCTCGAGTCCGAGCAGGTCGCGAACAGCGTTGGCGTACTCCGCGCGGTTCAAACGGTGAACACCGACGCGGCCGGGCATCGGATTGGCGAGCGCGATACGATCCAGCCCGGTCGCCAGCGAGGAAGTGATCGCCGCCTTTGTCGCTTGACTGGGCTGTACGCGCCCCGCCGGAGGCATCTGGCCGGTCCGAACTTTGTGCAGGACTTTCTCCCACACCTCGGCGTCGCGACCGAGGTCACGAGTATCGAGGCCAGTGAGCGTC
>JACCSI010000416.1 GCA_013813075.1 Acidobacteriota bacterium
GTCTATCAGCTGCACGACAACGACGGCAAGTCGTTTATCGCCGCGCTCGATGCAAAAACCGGCAAAGAGCTCTGGAGTGTTGAGCGCACCGATCAGGCGAGCCCTATGAAGTCTGGTTGGGCGACACCGTTCGTGTGGGACAGTGGCGGCCGCGCCGAGCTCATCACGATTGGCCGCGGCCTGGTCCTCAGCTACGACACCGGCGGTCGTGAGCTCTGGCGGCTGAAAGGCATGACGCAGGCCACGCCAAGTCCCGTCGCCGCTGAGGGCCTGCTCTACGTCGGCTCCGGATCGCAGGGAGAAGCCAATCGGCCGCTCATCGCGATTCGTGCGGGCGCCAAGGGCGACATCTCACTGCTGAAGGATCAAGACGCCAGCGAGTTTGTCGCCTGGCGTCAAGCGCGGTTCTCCGGCTACACGCCATCACCGCTGGTGTATCGCGGGCGGGTGTATGCGATCAACGACAACGGCATCCTGCAAGTCGCCGACGCGAAGACGGGCGTGGAAATTTACAAGGCGCGGGTCGGTGGCGGGGGGTACACGTTCTCGAGTTCGCCGCTGGCGAGCCAGGGGCGCATCTACCTGCTCAGCGAGGATGGCGACACGTTCGTGCTGAATGCGGGCGACAAGTACGATGAAGTCAGCAGGAACAGTTTGGGCGAGATGAGCCTGGCAACACCCGCTGCGGACGCGGACAGTCTTTTCGTTCGCACACAGACAAAGCTGTATCGCATTCGAGAATAGAAGTCCGCTGGATGGGGCCGCAGCCTTGGCGAGCTGGTCAGCCACGCCTGACGACGCGGACCGGCGCGCCGGTGACGAGACAGCCCTCATGTCGCGGGATGGTGTTCTGGCCGACATACACGGCGTCGCCGCGCCGGCGGAACGTGGCCAGGGTCCGCATCGGCTCGACACCTTGAATGCCAGTGCGCGGGTCGACTGAAATAATCGAGCAGCGCGCGCACGGCTTGACGATGTCGATGGTGATCGTGCCGGAGTCGTCGCCAATGACGATCTGACGCCAGGTGTCCTCTTCGAACGGCGCGGCGCCTTCAACGACGATGTTCGGACGGAAGCGCTCGGCGCCGATCTCCTGCTGGCCCCGCTCGCGAAGCTGCACGTTAATTTCGTCGAGTGAGCTGTGGCCGAGTAAGAGCAACGGGAACCCGTCCGCAAAGCCCACCTGTTCACTGCCTGACGCGAAGGACCGGTCTACGACCCGTGCGCGCGCCGGCGGGCAATACACCAGCCGGGTGTCGCAATTCAGCACTTGCGTCAACCACGCCGCCGCATCGTCCCCGCCGTCAAGCGCGCGCACCTGGTCGTGCCAGACGATGACGTCGCGTTCCCGCGCCTGTCCCGCTGTCTTGTTGACGTGCAGCGATGGCATCCCGGCGGCGGCGAGATGGAGCCCGTCATCCGGAAGCGGCGTCGCTTGGATGATCGCCATCTTCGGAATGCGCCGCTGTGACAGAAAGCCGCCGTCGGCATCGACCGCCATCCAGCGCCGGTCGGAAACGAACCCGAGCGCGTCGAGCGTCGCTTCAGCCACACGCATGCCTGCGGCCGACTTCAGCGGGTAAACATAGAGGGCACGAACGCGCAGGCGGGTTGCCATGTCCATAGCATAAACATGGCCGGGCGAACCCGTCTTGCCGAGGCTAAGACAGTCGACCCGCGCGTGCGTTGGGCCAAAGCATGGCTCCAGAACCTATCTGGCGGCGCTCGCCGCGTGCCAGCCCGCATGTCAGGCGGAGCGAGTCGATCCGGCGGAAGCACTCGCAGCGGAATAGTGCGGGGCCGCGATGAGCAGGCGATTCTTCGGCGTCACATCCGCCGGGATGGTCTGCGTCCACACCCGGTACCCCTGGCCTTCGACGCGCAGGGCCCGGATAACGTCTATCGCGAGCGCACGATCCATCCATCCGGCGAGCGCGCCTGCGTCACACGTTTCGAAATCGTGACAGCAAGGCAGTACGGCAACCCGCGCACCAGATGCCACCGCCGTGTCGAGGACACGGTCGGTGAGCCCACCACATGCGTGAATCGACACCAGCACGTCGTCAGGCATCACGTCCAGCTGTTCGAGCGGTCTCTGGGCGAACTCGACGCGGCCCGCAAGGCGCGGCCACTCGGCCACAAGTTGCTCGTGCAGCTTCGCGCCCGAGGGCGGCAGCGAGGGGTCGACAACCACGGCGCGTGCGGAGGTGTCGTCGAGCAGGAGCATCACATGGGCGAGCAAGCCGTGCCCGCCGGCGACGTCGAGGACACGGCCGCCACGAATGACCCGGCGCACGCGGCGCGCCGTTTCCCACGCTTCGTACAGCTCCTTGCGCGGTAAGCAGCCGGCGCGGCACACTGCACGGCCCAATCGGTCAAAGAGCGTGTCGCCGGCAAAGCGTTGGAGATCATGCGCCGTCAGGCGCGCCTTCGACGACGTGGAGAACGTCATGCGCTCATTCTGTTTGGCAACACGGCGCGCCCAGTCGGTGCCGCGCGAAACCAGACATCCTGTCCGCAGGTCGTCATCGCACCGGCCTCGCCATACGCCCTGACGACGCTAGCCGGCGACGGCGGTGAGATTGGTGTATTCAAGCCAGACAGGGAGAATCTCATCGAGATGCGCGCGCAGCACCGACGCGGAGGCCTCTGGCAAATCGACAAAGGCGTCACGCGAAAGGCGCTCCTTCGTGGCAGCATCGGCGCGCGAGAGATCCAGAGACAGCGGCCCGTCAATTTTGTCTTGAAAGTCCAAGGTTCGCAGCACGTCAAACACCGTGTCGCGCGGCGCGCCGTAGCGATCGGCGCTGAGACCCGCCGCTTCCGCGCCGAGAGGAATTGTCGCCGTTTCAAAGGACGCCTGGATCGCGAGGCCGCGCTCCTGCGGGGTCGTGGCGGTGCTCGATCGACTCTGGGCCGCACGCACCGCTTCGATCTCCTTCTGGAGGCCGCGCCGTAATGCGCTCATATCAGTGGCTGTGAACACCGCACCGCCCGTGCCCTCGGTGGTGCCGGCAGCGCTCCCCGCCGGGTCAATCGCAGGCCCGCCGCAGGCGGTGTGCGTCAGCAGAACAATCGCGGCAACAGCGGAGCGAATGGCCGTCCTCGTCGTCTCGATACCCATGATGTCGTAGCCTAACATCCAGATCATGAATTCGAGCTCTGCCGGCTCGCTGGCCGTGACGCGCCTCGCCGCGAGCGAGAACACGGCGCGCAATCTCGTCATGCTCCACGGTATCTATGGCCGTGGCCGCAACTGGCACGGTATCGCTCGCGCACTCGTTACCGCGCGGCCCGACTACGCATGCTGGATGGTCGACCTTCCACACCATGGCGACTCCGGCCCCGGGACGCACGGCGACACGATTGGCGGTCTTGCCGCGGATGTCGCTCAATGGCTCGCGGTCAACGCGATCGTCCCCAATGCCGTGCTCGGCCATTCGTACGGCGGGAAAGTGGCGCTCGCACTGTCCGCTCGGATCCCGGGCACGCGCATGCAGATATGGGTCATCGACTCCACCCCCGAGACGAAACTACCGTCCGGAAGTGCCTGGGGCCTGCTGGACATCATCCGGGGATTGCCGCCGCGCTTTGCCACCAGAGATGAAGCGACGCACGCGATTATGGGCGCCGGTTACCCGCTGGGTGTCGCGCAGTGGATGGGCACCAACCTGGTTCGTGACGGTAGCGCCTTCGCGTGGCGGCTCGATTTCGATGCAATGGAGCGGTTGCTGCGCGACTTTTTCGGGACTGACTTGTGGAACGTGGTCGAACACCCGTCATCAGGTCACGACATCCATATTCTAAAAGCGTCGGAGTCCAACGCGATCTCGCCAGATGCCGTGGCACGGATCACTGCGGCGGCCGGGTCCCACCTGCACTTGCACCTGCGTGACGGCGGTCACTGGATTCACGCCGAATCGCCGGAGGTGGTGGTGGGGTTACTGTGCGAGCACTTGCCGCATACAATCGGAGGATGAGGATGGCTCGTCGATCGGCGTTGTTTGTGCTCCTGGCGTGCGCTGTCAGCTGCGGCCCGGATGAGCCGTTGCGGATCGACACGATTCAACTCGGTCGATCGTTGAATCCGGACAACAGTGTCGGCAACCACACCACGCAATTCAAGTCTGACGACACGACGATCTACCTGTCTGTCCTGACTCCCGCCGCAGGCGCGGGCAAGATCGGAGTGCGATGGACCTACGCAGGCCGGGTGGTCAGCGAGCCGACCAGGGATGTGACCTACAACGGTCCCGCGGCTACGGAATTTCACATCGTGAATTCCGGCGGTTTTCCTCCGGGCGATTACAAGGTGGAGGTGTTTCTCAACGGGGCGCCCGCCGGCGACCGCAGTTTTCGCGTCGAGAAGTAGCCCCGAGGCAACAAGGCGGTCTAGAGGCGAGCATAGCGCGCGTGCAACAGCTGAAACACACCAAAGCACACCAGGCCCGCCGCCACGGCCGCTAACAGCCAATGGCCATAGGGCTGCGCCAGTACCGTCCACAGGGACTCAGAAATTCCGGCCGCCTCCGACGGGCGGCGAACGAACCCGGCGCGCGCAATAGCCAGCCCCATGACGGTCATGATGACGCCGCGCGCTCCGATGCCCCAGCGGCCAATTGTCAGCACCCAGCCGGCACCATCGCGTCGCAGCAGGTGCTGATCCAAATCGTCGTCGAACTTGAATTGCCACGCCCGCCAAATCTGGAGGAGGCCGTAAATAGCGATCCCTACTCCGACAAGCGCGAAAAGAATGCCCCCCAAGGGGAAGCTCATGGTGGTCGCCGCCACATCGGCGGCGTCTTGCGAGCGCCGCGGATTACCCACAACGAGCCGCACTGCTTCCACACCAAGCGCGCCGTGGACGACGGCTTTGACGATGGGGGGAGAACGCTGGAGCCACCCTTTCGCGGTCGAGCCCTTACCACGCGTGTCGAACACCGCCCGGGCCATTTCCCATCCCGCGTACGCGAGGAGGCCAAGCGCCACAATGATCAGCAGCGCGACACCGAACGGCTGTGCCTCCAACGTACGCAGGACCCCACTGGCATCGGTGACGCGGCCGCCTTCGCCCAACGCGAGTTGAAGTGCCAGCGCGCCGATCAGCAGGTAGACGATGCCTTTGCCAACGTAGCCAATCCTGACAAACCTTTTGACCCAGGGCCTGACGTCGTCGGTCAGGGTGGGGGCATTGGCGAGTGCGTTGGCCATGATGACGACAGCACTAGCAGCTTTCATTCCACCGTCGCGGCCGGCGTGGCTGAGGTGCGCAGTAGTGGCTCGAGGAACGGCCACACCGTGTCGGCGATGCGTCGCGCACCCGCAGCGTTTGGATGAATCATGTCCTCGCCGTTCATGTCGGGATCGAGTGCCACGCCCGCGAGGAGAAACGGCACCAGCGGCACGTCGTGCTCACGCGCCAGCGCTGGAAACACGTTGTGAAAGGCGACCGTATAGCTCCAGCCGCGCAGCGGCGGCGTTTCCATACCGGCCAACAGCACCTTGACGCCGCGGCCTTTCGTGCGCGAGATGATCTCGCTCAGGTTCCGCGACACCGTGGTGGTTTCGACGCCGCGCAGACCGTCGTTCGCCCCGAGCGCGATGAGCACCACGTCCGGCCGCAACGACAGCACGTCGTCGAGGCGCCGTAGTCCGCCGCCGGTCGTATCGCCGCGGAGACCCGCGTTGACGATCGTCCAGTCCAGCCGCGCCTCATTGATTCGCTTCTGCAAGGCTGACGGAAATCCTTCGTCTCTGGATGGTGAGACGGCGAGACTGTCGCCTAAGACCACGACACGCTTGACCACGGATGCCTCGGATGGCGCGGTAGGACTGCGGCCGCTCGCACATCCCACCAGCAGAAATGCCAGCACGACCGAGAGACGAGCAACAGATACGGCAGTCGTCACGCGCAGTGTGAGATGCAGAAACGCGGCCAGCCAGGTGCCGACCTTGCGGACCCGAGCCGGCGCCAGAGTCCGAGCGTCCCAGTCGGGGGCCGGGTGGCGTCTCCGCTGCACCGCGGCCAGTTCCGGCAATTGATAAGCTAGCGGTACATGGCAAACCTGATTGAAGCCATCGAGATCAAGCGTAAGACCTTCCTGGAGTTCGAAGGCGCGCCATACGTGTGCCTGGACGCCGAGGTGTCCAAGCCCACGGCGCGGGGCGGCCAGACTCTGGTCCGGCTCAAGATACGTAACCTGATTTCGCGGGCAGTGTTCGACAAGACTTTTAAGGCCGGCGAGAAGTTCAAGGAACCCGCCCTCGTCAGTGCACCGGCGTCGTATTCGTACGCGAATGGGAGCGACTATTTTTTTATGGATCAGGCAAGTTATGAGGAGCTCACGCTGACCGCCGAACAGCTCGGCGACGACCGGCTGCTTCTGTCCGATAACCTCGTCATCCAAGTGCAGAAGTTCAATGGCAGCCCAATCGGCGTGCAGTTTCCCGCGCACGTCGAGTTGACCGTGACCGATACCGAACCCGGCGTGCGCGGCGACACGGCAAGCGGCAGCGTGACCAAGGCGGCGACGCTCGAGACCGGTCTTCAGATTCGCGTGCCGCTGTTCATCAAAGAGGGAGAAAAGGTGAAGGTCCACACCGAGACGCGGGAGTTCGCGGGCCGCGCGTGACGCGAGACCCGCTCCGTGTGGCCTTTCTGGGCTGCGGCTTCATCACGCGCGTGCACAGCCGCAACCTCCGTGCGTTGAACGGGGCGATTGTACCGAGCTACGCGAGCCGCACGCCGGCGAAGTCGGCCGAGTTCTGCCGCCGATTCGGTGGCCGGACCAGCTACGCCGAATACGGTGCCGCCATTGGCGACCCCGCCGTTGACGCGGTGGTCATCGCGGTGCCGCCGCGGTTTCATCTCGAGTGGACGTTGCGGGCACTGGCGGCCGGAAAACACGTGCTCGTGGAGAAGCCGGCATTTCTCACCACCCAGGACTACGAGCAGGCGCGGGCGGCTCGCGACCGCGTCGGCACAGTCGTACTCGTCGGCGAAAACGACCACTACAAGCCGCTCGCGGTACGGCTACGACAGTTGCTGGCACAGGGCGTCATCGGCGAGCTGGTCTTCGGGCACTTCGCGACTATCGCGCGGCGATTGAAAACTGCGGACGACTGGCGCAACGACGAATCGATGGCGGGCGGCGACGCGTTTTTCGAGGAAGGGATCCACTGGCTGCACATCGCAGGGAGCCTTGGGCCGCGGATCACGTCGATCGACGGCTACCGTCCGGCGCCCTCCCGCGACGGACCTGACAAGCGCGTGAAAAGCATGATGGTGGCGTTCCGCTACGACAACGGCGCCGTCGGCGCGCTGTATTATTCGCGCGAGATCCCGTCCCTGCTGAAGGGTCTGCGCGTGTCAAAGCTGTTTGGACGCAAGGGCGTGATCACGTTTGAATCGAACGGCGCATTCGTGTTCGTGCGCGGTAACGGCTTGCCACGATGGATGGTGCCGGGCGTGCGCGATATTCGTGGCTACCAGGCGATGTACCGCGACTTCGTTCGCGCCATCCGGGACGGGGTGGCGCCGGAAATGAGCCTCGAACGGGCGATGGAAGATCAACGGCTGATGGAGCGCGTCTACGCGACAGCGGGATGCCACGAGCCGTGAATCGTCAATACGACGTCATCATCATCGGCAGCGGCGCCGGCGGCGGCACCATGGCTCGGGCCCTCGCCGATAGCGGGGCGCGTATCCTGGTGGTCGAACGTGGCGGTGCCGTCCCGCAGGAGCAGGAGAACTGGAGCCCGGACGCCGTATGGAAGCAGCTGCGCTACCGCGCCGCCGACCGCTGGCTCGACGCCACGGGGCAGAATTTCCAGCCGTACACCCACTACGGCGTTGGCGGCAACACCAAGTTCTGGGGCAGCGTCCTC
>JACCSI010000433.1 GCA_013813075.1 Acidobacteriota bacterium
GTGGATGGCGTGCGGGTAATCGCCAAACGCGGCGTCGAGCCGCATGTAGGCGTCGCGGATGTCGGCAGCGCTGTAGACATAACAGGGCGTGGCGACGCTGGCGGCAATGTCGGCCAGCGCGACACCATCCAGCGTCAGGCCGCGCGTATCGGTTGAATAAGGTGACATCTCGGGTATCGGTGGCGTGACGTTGCGTGGGTGCCGCTGTGAAAGTCGCACCATCCGGACGGCAGCGCGACTCCACTCCGGGCCAGTCGGCGATCATACCGCGAAGCCGTACGCCGGTTCGACGGGAAAAACGTGGTACGATCACGCGCCAGCCCGCGTCGAGATGTCCGACCCCGTTCCTGCCCCAGATTCGATCGATGTCGTCATCCAGCGCTGTCTGGCCGGCGAGCAGGACGCATGGGCCCAGATTGTCCGCATGCATTGGCGCAAGGTCTTCAATATCGCGTACAAGTTCACCGGTAAGCACGACGAAGCCGAGGACCTCACGCAGGATGTGTTTTTGAAGATCTTCAAGTCGCTCGATACGTTTGATCGCCGCGCGAACTTTCAGACCTGGCTGGTCAGTGTCAGCCGGAATCTGTGCATCGATCACTATCGAAGCGTGCGGAAGGAGCGCGAGACCATTGACCGGGACGTGGACCCGGGCGAATTGACTCCGGCAGCGCCGACGATGAGTCCCATCGCTGCACTCGAGCAGGCCGATCGCGTGTCGCTATTGAAGAAAGCCCTGGCGCAGTTGCCGCCCACGTTGCGTTCGGCAGTGCTGCTGCGTGACATCCAGGAACTGTCTTATCAGGAAATCGCCGACCGGCTGCACTTGCCGGAAGGCACCGTCAAGTCCCGCATCAACCGAGGCCGCACCGAACTGGCGCGGCAGATTCGGCGGCTGCGGGACGAGTTGGAAACCGGAGTCGCAGGATGAACCTGACCACCGAAAACAGCGCCGGCGTCGCCATCGTGCGCGTCGGCGAATCGCGCATGATGTATCCGCTGCTCGCGGATTTTTCCGGCGCGGTCGCACAACTGCTGGCCTCCGGCAGTCGCAAGGTATTGCTCGACTTTACCAAGGTCACGTATGTCGACAGCGCCACGATTGGCTGCCTGATGGACCTCTATCGCCAGACGACGGCGTCGGGGGGCACCTTGAAGCTGGCCGGCGTCCAGAAGCGGGTCGAGACAATGCTCACCATGACTGGCGCGCATAATTTTCTCGAAATGCACCCGGACGAGGCCAGCGCCGTCAGAAGCTTCGGGAGCTAACGAATGCGCACGATCAAGACGACCTCCGGCCATGCGATCACGCTCGACGGGGATCTACTGGCCGTCCTCGAAGCGTTATTCAGCGAGGTCACCGCCAAGCGCGAGCTCGAGCGGTCATATGAAGATCTCACGCGCGAGATTGAGCATCTGGTCACGCAAATGACCCCCGAGGAGGTGCGGGCGTACTTCGCGGAAAGTCTGTTTCTCAATCAGGTCAAGTACGAGAACGACAAGCTGGAATCGTACATGCGCAAGCTTGAGAAGAAGTGAATCCGCACTAGCTCGCCCGATGTAATGTCCCTCAACCACCTCGCGACCCGATTCACCTGTTCCTGGCCCTGGTCGATCGCCGTCATGCTGTGCGATGGCCGAATTGTCTGCGGTTGCGCCGATCCGTACGCAAAGCGCGTGCTTGGGGACTTTCGCACCACAACCCTGACGGATATCTGGCGAGGGCCGCGCGCCACCGAACTTCGCGAAGATATCAATACCGGTGGATCCCCCTTCTGCGGCGATTGCCCGTTGAAAGAACCGCTTGCCGAGAATCAGCCGGCGCCGCAGCGCGACCTGAATGTACCGGCGCTGCCCACCCGCCTCTACATCGAGTGTACGGCGGCCTGTAACATTTCATGCTTCCAGGCGTGTTGCGCGCCGGAAACCGGCATCACACGAACGCGGCAGGCGGGGATGTTGGACTGGGACCTCTTTACGCGCGCCGTAGACGAGGCCGGACCGTCGCTGGTGCGGGTTGACTTCTTCAACTACGGCGAGGCGTTTCTGCACAAGCGCGCCGTCGAGATGTGCGAGTACATCAAGAGTAAGTTCCCGCACATTTACCTCTACACGAGCACGAATGGGCTGGCGCTGAACGACGAGAAAGCGCGGCGTCTGGTGCACTCCGGCATCGACGAGGTGACATTCTCGATTGACGGCGCCTCGCAGGACACCTACGCGCGCTATCGGCAACGGGGCAAATTCGACGTCGCCATCGCCAATCTGCGGGCAATGGCGGACGAGAAAGCTCGCAGCGGGCGCGATGTCCCACACATCAACTGGCGCTATATCCTGTTCAACTGGAACGACACCGACGAGGAAATGGCGCGCGCGCGGGAGATGGCCGCAGACAGCGGCGTCGATCGACTGTGCTGGGAAATTACCGACCATCCCGAGGACTCATTCTCGCGCCGGTTCGCAAAGGGGTCGTCAGAGCTGGCCGAGATTCAGCACGAGATTTGGGACGACAACAACCTCGGCAACGCCATCCCAGGCGCCATGCCGCGGGCGCGGATTGATCTGCGCACCTGGCTGCCCGCGCTGCCGCTGAGGGCACACGCCGCCGAGCCCCTCGCCATCGACACACGTGTCACGAATCTTTCGGCTCGCCCCTTCCCCGCCCAGGCCAGTTATGGCCGGCGGCTCGTCCGCCTAGGGGCCCAGTTGCTCGACAACCGTGGCCAGATGATCGATCGCGATTACGCCCGGGCGTGGCTGCCCAGCGATATCCCGCCGGGCGAGACGGCCGAGGTCAAGATTGAGATCGCGGCGCCGCCACACTCGGGCCGCTACATGCTGAAGTTTGACCTCGTCAGCGAAGGGATCGACTGGTTCGAAGCCTGCGGGTCCGAACCCACCGTGAAAAACCTCATCGTGTCGTGAGAACGACTCAGACGCCCGCCATGCGATGCGATTCTACTTTTTCAACTGCGCCGCGACTTTTTCTACCTCGCCCATGACGCGGAGCAGGTTGCCGCTCCATAGCTTGGCAATCTGCTCCTCCGTGTAGCCCCGACGCACGAGTTCGAGCGTGACGTTGAACGTCTCGCTGGCGTCGTTCCACCCCTCCACCCCGCCGCCGCCGTCAAAGTCGGACGAGATGCCGACGTGGTCGATGCCGATGAGGTCCACCAGGTAGTCGATATGCGTGACGAAATCACGCACTGTCGCGCGCGGCGGCGCCGGCGTCCTGAAGTCGACCACGGCCATCTTTTTCTCATACGCCGCACGGCGTGGCGCCGGCAAATTGGCAAGGGCGGCGGCCGCTGCGCCGCCGCCACCACCGCCGCCACCGCCGGCTCCGGGCACGGCACCTGTTGCCAGACCGAACTCCTGCCGCACGGCCGCAATGGCCGCGGTGCGCGCGTCCGACACCGGTGGCGCGATCTTGACGTAGCCGCTGAACGCGACCGTTTGAATGACACCGCCGTTTTTCTTCAGAGCAAGCAGCTGCTCGTCGTCCATGTTGCGGCTGTGGTCGGCGAGGGCGCGTGCCGCCGAGTGTGACGCAATGATCGGCGCTTTCGACAGCGCAACCGTCTGCATCATCGACGCCTTCGACGGATGCGACACGTCGATCATGATGCCCAGGCGATTCATCTCGGCGATCGCCTGGCGTCCCGGCTCGCTCAGACCGTTGTGCAGCCACTTCCCGTCGCGTTCGCCGGTGTTCGAGTCCGATAGCTGGCTGTGGCCGTTGTGCGCCAGCGACATGTAGCGCCCGCCCCGCGCGTGGAACTCCTTGATTCGGCCCAGATCGGTACCCAGCGGGTAGGCGTTCTCGATGCCGATCATCGCCACTTTCTTGCCTTTGGCGGCAATGCGCGGCACATCAGCCGCGGTCAGCGCGACCTCGATCTTGTCGCTCGCGATCTCCTTGGCGAGGTGGTGAATCGCATCGAACTTCGCAATCGCCTGTTTATAGGCGGCGTCATACCCGGCCGGCGTGAGATCGCCCTGCCCGACATAGACGATGAAGAACGCGACGTCGAGGCCGCCCGCGACCATCTTCGGCAGGTTGACCTGGGTGGGCAAGTCCTGCGTGTAGTTGCGCTCGCGGGTGAAATTGTCCGGGTTGATGTCGGCGTGCGTGTCGAGTGTGATGACACGCTCGTGGATGGCGCGCGCGCGTTTCACAAGCTCCGCGTCCGGCGCATTCTGGCTATGGAGCGCGGGCGAGGCCGCCATAACCGCAAGGGTCGCGCCTGCCGCCAGCGCCGCAAGTCGTGATGGTGTCGACATGGAATCCTCCCGGAACGTCAACACTTTACGCGCTGGTGCGAACCGTGCGCAAGATCGCCAGGTACCGTGAGCAGAGCCGCTCGCCCCGATTCAGACGATGGCAACGCCGGCACCCGCATCGAACTGAAGCGGCTCGGCATCTCGGGGATGGAAGGCTCGGGAGTGTCGTGGCGCGGTGGGCGCCCGCGGATCCGGTTAGTTCACGCGAGCCGTTGCCGGGAGGCCGACGGGCATGCGCTCGACGGAGGCAGGCGATTCCACCAGCATCCATGCGTCCCGTTCTTCCAGGAGCCGTGCCGCCAGCGCGGTGTGCAGCGCATGGCCGGCCCGGTGCGCGACCACGTGACCGACGATCGGGTGCCCAACCAGGGCGAGGTCGCCGACCACGTCGAGAATCTTGTGCCGCACGAACTCGTCTTCGAAGCGCAAAGCGTTGAGCACTCCGGCGTCACCGATGACAATCGCGTTCTCCAGCGATCCGCCCAGCGCCAGGCCGTTTTGACGCAGCATTTCCACTTCCTTCAGAAAGCCGAAGGTGCGAGCGGGCGCGATGCTCTCGGCGAAGCTCTGTTCGGTGATCCGCTCGGTGCGCGACTGGTGTCGCAGCATCGGGTGGTCGAAGCTGATGGTGTAGCTGACCTTGAAGTGATCCGATGGGTAGATCGCGATGCGCTTGTCGCCGCTGGCGATCTGCACCGGCCGCAGAATCTTCATGTAACGGCGGGGAGCCGCGAGCCGCTTCACACCCGCTTCCTGCACGAGATACAGGAACGGTGCGGAGCTGCCGTCCATAATCGGCACTTCGTTGTGATTGAGCTCGATGATGATGTTGTCGATGCCGACGCTGACCAACGCCGCAAGGAGGTGTTCCACGGTTTCGACGGTGGCCCCGCCCCTGCCCAGCACTGTGGCATAGTGCACCGCCGAGACGTGCTTGACCGTCGCGGGAATTTCAAGACCGAGATCCGTGCGGCGAAAGACGATTCCGCTATCCGACGGCGCCGGTTTGAGCGTTAGCGTGACTTTATGGCCGGAATGAAGTCCAATGCCAGCGCATGAGATCGGGCGGCGAAGTGTCCGTTGCGCGTCCATTCAGTATCGAATCCGTCGGGCTGACCGCCTCTAGAGCAAACCAAGTGCCACTAGTCCAACCCCCTATCGTAGCAGGTAAACTCCATCCTATCAGCAACTTACAATTGACCATCGCTGGCCAACCTTGGCGGGGTGTGGTTTTTCGACCACGCTCGGACAGCGGTCAGGTGTGTGATTTTTGCCACTTTCACGATGGCGACCGACGGGCCCAGGCGCCTTCACCGGAACATCTCTCCGAGAAAATGCCCCGTATGTGACCCCTTCGTCGAGGCCACGTGTTCGGGCGGGCCCTGCGCGATGACCCGGCCGCCACCCTCGCCACCTTCCGGCCCTAGATCGACGACCCAATCCGCACTTTTCACGACGTCGAGGTTATGTTCGATCACCACGATGGTGTTGCCCTGGTCCACCAGGCGGTTGAGGACGTCCAGAAGCTTGCGGACGTCCTCGAAGTGGAGGCCGGTCGTCGGTTCGTCGAGGATGTAGAGGGTCCGGCCGGTGCCGCGCTTCGACAACTCGCGAGACAGCTTGACGCGCTGCGCTTCGCCGCCGCTGAGGGTGGTCGCGGACTGTCCCAACTCGATGTAACCCAGTCCGACGCTCTGCAGCGTCCGGAGCTTAGTGGCGAGCGGAGGGAAGTTTTCGAGGACCGGCAGGGCCTGGTCGACCGTGAGGTCGAGCACGTCCGCAATCGACTTGCCGCGGTACTTGATCTCCAGCGTCTCGCGGTTGTAGCGGCGGCCCTTG
>JACCSI010000439.1 GCA_013813075.1 Acidobacteriota bacterium
AACGCGTGTGCGTCCACAAAGACCCTCGTCGCCCAGGTGTCCGATCCTTTGTGAGTGTCCGCCTCGGACAAAAACAGGTCCATGCCGCGGTCGTCGGCCACGCCATCGAAGCCGTCACCCTGTGTCGCTTCGGAGGGGAAGAGGTCCGACAGTTGCGACTCAGCGCTCGAAACGTAGATGCCATCCCGGGCGGTCGGCCTGCCCTCCATACGGCCGCCAGTGGTAAACGCCTCGGCGGCATCGGTGCTCGCGGGGTGTGACGGGTCTGGGAATTCCTTCGCGGTCCGGGTGTGCGTCATGGCTACCGCGCAAACGAATAGTCGAACGTCAGCGTGGGTACCCAGCCGGCATTCAAGCCGCTGTTGGTCAGGGGCCGAAGAATGTTCGCGCTCACAATCCAGGACCCTGCGGGGTTCCATTTCAACCCGGCAATCGCCACGATGCGATGCGTCGGTTCCGGGAGGGCAGTGAGCCGGATCGTCTGGACGCCCGGGAGAGAGGGATGCGGCTGGGTGACCTCCGTGAGACGGCCCAGCGAGGCGGACCTGCGACCGACCATTTCGCCCACGAGGGTCACGCGAGCGCTCCCGACCAGTGTTACCGCGGCGTTGTACTCGAGGTCATCGGCAATGCCACTTAACCGGTAACCGACATCTCCATGCACGGCGACGCGCTCGGACTCGTGTGACGCGATCACGCGCGGTGTGAGCGATATCTCACCGGCACCAAGCAAATCTTCGTCCCGCCCGACAGGAAGTCGCGTTTCGCCAGCGATCGACACGCCACCGGCGGCGCGCCGCAACAGGTTGTATTTGGCTCGCACCACAATGTCGCCCAGGCCACTGGCCGTCGCCGATCCGGTCGCCTGAACGAATGTCGTTCCTCGATACGTATCGACGCGCTCACCACGTAAGGTGAGCCGAATCAGAGGGACTGCGGCGCTTACATCGAGGCGGTCTGTGAGGCCGACGTTGCCCGAGAACGTCGTCGTGTTGGTGCGCATCTGCAGCGTCACCGTTTCGACGTCGAACGGAGCGAATTCGCCGCGCAAGGTGCTTGCGGTCGACACCAGCGTGCCGTCCCGCAAACTCCGACCGTCGATGGTGTCGAACATCGCGTGCCGATAGCTGACGCTGAACGACGACTGCCCCCGCCCCGCTGTCAGCGATCGCTCGGTAAAGAAGGGGCCAAAACTGTCGCTGGAACGCGTGACCGTACCCAGCGCAGGATCGAGTCGATAGGTGAATCCCCCGGCCGATGAACTGACCGGAAGCGTCGCCAGCTCGGTTAACAGAAAGCCCGAGATCGTGTCGCGCGTCGTCGTCGCGGCCTCTTCATCGCGCACGAAGTCGCCCGTTGCAACGGAGCGGTTGATCAGGAGGAATGACAGCACATCGCGCACCGACTGCTCTGCCAACGCGCGCTCTGGGAAGGCGCCCGTGATCAGCACCGCGACGAACAGCGCACGAGCCGGGTGACCTACCACTTTCAAACTTTTTCTTGCCTGACGGTAACGGTGATGCCGGCGACCGTGATGGTGCCCGTTCGCGCCTTCGTGCTCGCGGGGAGCGCGGTCACGGTAAACACCACGGTTCCGTTTCCAGTGCCGCTATCTGGAGGCACAATTCGAATCCACGAATCGCTGCTGGTCGCAGTCCAGGAACAGCCGCTGCTCGTGGACACGGCAACGCTACCCTTGTCACCGCTCTCGTCGACGGTAAAACTCGTGCGGCTGAGCGAGTACGAGCAGCCGGCTTGTGACACGGTGAACGTCCGACCGGCAATGGTGAGTGTCCCGGAGCGGGCACCACCCGTATTGGGCGCCACATCGAAGCCGACGACCCCTGTGCCGCTGCCGCTTGCGCCGGAGCGTATCGAGATCCATGCGGCACTGCTGCTGGCCGTCCACGCACATCCGGCGGGGCTCGTCACGGCGACCGGTGTCCCTGTGCCGCCTTCCACGCCAATCGAGTGAGACGTGGGGGCGATTGCATAGACGCAGGTCACGGCCACACCGGCCTGATTCACCGTGAATGTCTGGCCGGCAATCGTCACCGTTCCGGTCCGCGCCGCGGAGGTGTTGGCCATGACCGTGAACCCCACACTGCCGCTTCCGCTGCCAGTCGCCCCGGAGGTCACGGTAATCCACGAGGCATCATTGCTGGTCGCGCTCCACGCGCACCCCGTGGCGGTGGTCACCGCTACCGGCGACCCCGGACCGCCAGCGGCGCTCATCGACTGCGATGCCGGCGCGATTGAATAGGCGCAGGTAACGGCCCCACTGGCCTGGTTCACCGTGAAAGTCTGGCCGGCGATCGTGACAGTACCGGTCCGCGCCCCGGAGGTGT
>JACCSI010000446.1 GCA_013813075.1 Acidobacteriota bacterium
TCGTCGGCCGTCCCAATGTCGGCAAGTCCACGCTCTTCAACCGGCTGACCGGCACACGCCGGGCGATTGTGGCTCCAGTGGCGGGGACGACCCGCGATGTCTTGACTTACCCGGTTGTCTGGCAGGACGTCGGTTTTGAGATGACGGACACCGGCGGCATGTTCGGGGCGTCGGCAGACCCCCTCCACCAACTGGTGTTCGAGCGCGGGAAAAGGGCCGTGACGACTGCCGACGTCATCATCTTCGTCGTGGACGGGCGCGAGGGTCTGGTGTCGGGTGACGAAGACATCGCGGCGGAGGTGCGTAGCGCGAACGTGCCGGTGCTCCTTGCGGTCAACAAGACTGATGACCGGCGGGCGCGGGCAGGCGCCCTCGAACTCTATCGCCTTGGTTTCGATCCCGTGTTCGAAGTCAGCGCCGAACACGGTCAGGGCGTCGGCGAGCTCCTGGATGAGGTGATTAAGCGTCTGCCGGGAAGTCCCCGGCATCGTCTGCGTGACGTGGCCGAGAATGACGAGGACGAGGGCGAGGACGCCGGCTCCGGCGGGGAGTCGACCGGGGCAGCCCTGGCGGAAGTGTCCGTGGCCATTGTCGGTCGGCCCAATGCCGGGAAATCCTCTTTGGTCAATCGGCTGTTGCGCGAGGAGCGCATGATCGTGTCGGACGTGCCCGGCACGACACGCGATTCAGTCGACACGATGCTGCAGTGGCACCACCGCCAGTTTCGCATCGTGGACACCGCAGGAATTCGCAAGGCCGGCAAGGTCCATTCTTCGGGGGCCGTCGAGCAGGTGAGCGTTATGCTCGCGCGCCGCGCCATCGAGCGTGCCGACGTCGTCGTTCTGGTACTCGACGCGACGCAAGGCGCCACCGATCAGGACGCCGCGATCGGCGGAGACGCGCACAAGGCGGGCCGCGGGGTGATTATTGCCGCCAACAAGTGGGACTTGATGAAGGAACAGGGCCCCGACGCTTATAAAGCGTTCGACGAGGGCGTCCGCTATCAGCTGAAGTTCCTGGAGTATGCGCCGATCCTTCACATCTCCGCCAAGAGCGGTGAGCGCACGCCAAAGTTGCTCGAGGCGATCGACAAGGTGTCGGCGTCGCGACGAATGCGGGTGGGCACGGGCGAACTGAACCGTTTCATCGCACAGATTACGAGCGCGCATCTGCCGGTCAGCTCAGGGCATCGCAGCGTGCGCGTGCTCTACGCGGCGCAAATAGCGGTGGCGCCGCCGACCTTCGTCATGTTTACGAACGTCGCGACAAAGCTGCATTTTTCGTACGAACGCTTTCTGGAGAACCAGATTCGCGAGAAGTACGGGTTTTTCGGCACCCCGCTGAAGATCACGGTTCGCAGGCGGTCGCGAACGAAGGCCGATGAGCGAAAGCGATAGGGACGTGCGTGATATACTCCGTTGATCAGTCGTGACCTAATGGCAGTGGCCAAACGCGAACTGTTCAAATCCCCCGACGTGTGCGAGATGGCGCAGTTGCAGCCGTACGTGCTGCGGTCGTGGGAGGCAGAGTTTCCCGGGCTGGGGAAACCGGCGACTGCCGGTGCCGGCCGGGTCTACCGTCGTGCCGACATCGAGATGGTGCTGCGCATCAAGCAGCTCGTCTTTGTCGAGGGCCTGACGCTGGCGGGTGCGCGGCGCCGCCTCGAAGAAGATCAGCAAGAGGCTGTCCCGTCCATTGCCGCGCGGTCCGTTGAGGACATGATGGACGGCATGGCGCGAAGCAAGCTGCACCAGCTGCGCGAAGGCCTCGAGGCGATTTTGAGGATGGTCAGTCGCGGTGCCGACCGCGAGCCGGCAGCAGCGCTGGAATTGGAGCTAGGGGCGCCGCCCCGGCCGGCGGCAAAGGCTGGGGTCGGGAAGAGACGCCGCGCATCGTAGTTTCTTAGCGTCGGGATGTAGCGCAGCCTGGTAGCGCACTTGACTGGGGGTCAAGGGGTCGCTGGTTCGAATCCAGTCATCCCGACCAATTCTCCCTAACTATTCCCTGTGATCCCCCACCAAACCGCACAGCTTCCAAGATTATGAACAAGAACGGTGTGATTGCCGTCGTCGTTGTCGTCGCGGCTATTGTCCTCATTGGCTTGTGGGCGATGCGCAGTGGCGAACAGACCGCCGGCGGTCCGGATTGCTCGACGCCGCCCACCACGCCCCAAAGCGTGACCTATACCAAACAGGGCGAGCAGGTCACCCTGACGTGGGCCGCGCCGCCAACAGGCGACCCGGTCACGACCTATGTCATCGAGGCGGGGAGTGCGCCGGGTTCGAATAACCAGGGCACATTTGTGGCGGCTGGCAGCGCCACCCGATTCGAGCGGGCGGCCCCGGCAGGGACGTACTACGTCCGCATCTTCGCGCGCAACTCGTGCGGGACGAGCCCAGCGTCACCAGAGTTGACCGTTACCACGCCCTAAGAAATTGCGTCGCGCTCCCCTTGCGCTGAAAGCGGCCGTCGTCGGTCTGGCGGCGGGAGCGATGTGGGTCCCGCTCCCCCCGGCTTTTGTGGAGCGGCAGTACTCCCGGGTGATCTATCCCTCCCTGCAAGCCCATCTGACCTCGTGGTCAAATGCC
>JACCSI010000448.1 GCA_013813075.1 Acidobacteriota bacterium
GCGGTGCGCTATGGACGCGAGGTCGGCTATTTCAGCGTACAGGCGGCGACCAACGGTATCCGCTTCGCACAGGAGCCCCAGTTTGCGCACGAGGCGCGCGCCGCCGGTCTGCGCATTGCCTATCTGCAGTTCGACGGCGTCAGTGAAGAAGCCAACGCGCACCGCAAAGTTGGGAATCTTTTCGAGGTGAAACTCCGCGCGATCGAGCACCTGCACGCAGCCGGCATCGACGTCTGTCTGGTGGTGACGATCGTCAACGCTGTCAACAACGACCAGGTCGGACCGATCATCAAGTTTGCCCTGGCGAACTGTGACAAAGTCAGCTTCGTGTCGTTCCAGCCCGTCTCGTTTACCGGACGGGACGAAGACATCAGCAACGCCGATCGTCATGCCCGTCGCTACACGCTGTCGCACCTTGCCGAAGACGTGAAGCAACAAACGGGTGTGACCGAACCGCTGCGCGACTGGTTCCCGTTGTCGGCCTCATCGGTGGTCTCGGACGTCACTGATCTGCTGCAGGGGCCCGGCGCCGACTGGGGCACGCTGAAGTGCGGGTGCCACCCGGATTGTGGGATTGGCACGGCCTTCATGGTCAGCAAGGAAACCAAGGAGTGGGCCCCCGTCTCGAGCTTCATCAACATCGAACGTTTCTTTGACGACGCAAAGATCATCGCGGACTCGGCGCGGTCGCCGATGCTGACGAAGGTGCAAACCGCGCTCAGCTTACTGCGTAACTACTCTCCGGGGCGGGTGCCGCGCGGGTTCTCGCTGAGGCACTTGGTCCGCGAGTTCGACAAACAGAGTGGCGGTCAGCTGGGCGGTGGGTTGAGCGAGGCAGAAAAACACGATCGCAAATCGGACGAGTGGCTGATGTTGTTCGTTGCGGGGATGTGGTTTCAGGACTTGTGGACCTACGACTTCCGACGCACCGAGATGTGCATCATTCCCTACGCGACGCAGATGGGCGAAATCTCGTTCTGCGCGTACAACACAGGCGTCGGCTGGCGCCAGGTTGTCGAGAAAATGCATCAGAACGCGACCGTTGCCGAGTGGTATCGCGAACATGGCAAGCACCCGGTGTATGCCAATCCACGCAAAGCCGTACCGCTCCCCGATGGCGTGCAGCCGGTGTCGTTGAAGATTGCGCGAGACGGTCGGCTGGTGGAGTGGAATGCGGCTGAGCCCGCATCCCGGCCCACCTACGCCGCCACACTTTAAGGGCGGTCGGTTTCTTCGACCTTGTTGCCCTCCGAGGCAATACGGAGCGAGCGCAGGAAGCGACGATCGTTGGCGGTCATTTCCGCCGCTTTCCGAGGGACGAGCGCACGCGAGGCCGCGGTCACTTTCGCGGGCACGGCCGTCTTGTCCTTGTCCTTCTCTTTGTCCTGCGTACGCGTCACGAATCCGACGACGGCTTCGAGCGTGACTTTCATTTCGTACCCCGCGGCGCGGGCGCGTTCCCGGCACGCCTCCACTTCGGGGTTTTCGGCCACTGCAGCGGCAATGGCGTCGGCCAGCTCTCGTGCGAACCGGTTCACGACGTCATCCATGGGACTTCCTCCTGCTTGCCGCCCGGCCGGATGGCCGGAGGCCGTTGGCTGCCAATCGTCCCAGTCGGGGTAGCTGGGTGTGTCGGCGCAAAGTCTGCATTTGGTAGGACTTAGAATGGGGCTCGTCGCATTCTAAGAACGTCGGTGCAATGTGTCAAGAAAGAACGCTAGGGGTGGGACCGCCCATCGACTATCGGGCCACATATCGCTGTTACTACTCGTAACCACAAGATATAGGGCCGCAATCACGGCTCCACGCGGTGTTCGTTCCAGGGTCTGAGAAGCGGCGACGTTTCGAGCGCGAGCGGTACTCCCCGACGGTCGGAGGGCACCCCCAGCCAGGTGGCGCACGGCAGACGACCATACAATCGGGTCGTGCCTCGTTACTTTGCCGACCCGACCGACCTCGCGGGCTTCGACCCGGCGTTCGAACTGGCCTACCCCGGCGAGTTTCCCTACACCCGTGGTATTCAGCCCTCCATGTATCGCGGCCGACTGTGGACGATGCGCCAGTACGCAGGCTTTGGAACGGCGGCGGAGTCCAACCGCCGCTACCGCTATTTGCTGTCGCAAGGCGTCAGCGGCCTGAGCGTGGCCTTCGATCTGCCGACGCAGATCGGCTACGACTCGGACCACCCCCTCGCGGCGGGCGAAGTCGGACGCGTCGGAGTGGCCATTGATTCCATCGATGACATGGCGACGCTCTTCGACGGTATTCCGCTCGACAAGGTGTCGACGTCGATGACGATCAATGCCACCGCCATCATCCTGCTCGCGCTCTACGTCGCTGTGGGCCGTCGGCAGGGAGTGACGGCGCGCGCGCTGTCCGGCACGATTCAAAACGATGTGCTCAAGGAGTACGTCGCCCGGGGCACTTACATCTACCCGCCAAAGGCTTCGCTGCGCATCGTCACCGACATCTTTGCGTTCTGCGAACGCGACGTGCCGCAGTGGAACACGATCTCGATCAGCGGCTACCACATTCGCGAAGCTGGCTCGACCGCGGTGCAGGAAATTGCGTTCACGTTCGCCAATGCGGTGGCATACGTCCAGGCAGCCGTAGATGCCGGGCTCGACATCAACACCTTTGGCCAGCGTCTGTCGTTCTTCTTCAATGCGCACAACGACTTCCTGGAAGAAGTCGCCAAGTTCCGCGCTGCCCGTCGGTTGTGGGCACGGTTGATGCGCGACCGCTTCGGCGCCACCCATCCCCGCGCGCTGCAGTTGCGCTTTCACACCCAAACAGCGGGCAGCACGCTGACGGCGCAGCAGCCCGACAACAACATCGTCCGCGTTGCCATCCAGGCGCTCTCGGCCGTCCTCGGAGGCACGCAGTCGCTGCACACCAACGGCCGCGATGAAGCCTTGGCGCTGCCGACGGAAGAATCGGCGCGCATCGCCCTGCGAACGCAGCAGATCATCGCTGCCGAGTCCGGAGTGGCGAATACCATCGACCCGTTCGCCGGGTCGTACTACATCGAGGCGCTGACCAAAGAAATCGAGGAAGGCGCGAACCAATTGCTGGCTCGTATCGACGCGCTTGGGGGCACCCTCGCCGCCATTGAGAGTGGTTACATTCAACGCCAGATCCAGGACTCGGCATACAAGGCGCAGATGGCGATCGACTCCGGCCAGGCAGTGGTTGTCGGCATCAATCGCTACGCGACCGATGACGTTGGCCGCATCGAGATGTTCAGCCTCGATCCGGCGCTCGAACGCGCGCAGATTGACCGGGTCGGGGCGATACGCGCCGGACGGGACCCGGCGCGATGGCGGTCCGCGCTCGACGCCGTCGCATCCACGGCGAAAACAAGCGACAATCTGGTGCCGCCGATCATCGCGGCCGTCGAAGCCGCTGCAACCGTCGGCGAAGTTGCTGACGCCCTGCGCGGCGCCTTCGGCGAGTACAAAGAGGTTGCGTTGGACTAATGGACGAGCCCCTGCTCTCGGTTCAGAACCTCACGACCGTGTTCGACGTCCCGGGCCATCCCGTAGTCGCCGTCGACAACGTGTCGTTCGAGATCCGGAAGAGCGAGACGCTCGGGTTGGTCGGCGAATCAGGCAGCGGCAAGTCGGTCACCGCCTTCTCGATCCTCCAGTTGCTGCAGCACCCTGGCCGTATCACCGGCGGGAGTGTGTTGTTCCAGGGACGCGACCTGCTGGCGCTGCCGGAGAATGAGGTGCGGAAGATTCGCGGCGCCGGTATCGGACTGATCTTTCAGGAGCCGATGGCGGCACTGAATCCGGTGATGCGCGTTGGCGCCCAGATTTCGGAATCGTTGATCGTCCATGGGCTCGCCAACAAGCGCGAGGCGCGCGACCGCGCCATCGACCTGTTGCGCGCCGTGCGCATCGTGGAACCGGAAACACGCGTCGACGACTACCCGCACCAATTGTCGGGCGGCATGCGTCAGCGCGTCATGATTGCCGTCGCCCTCGCGTGCCGGCCACCGATGGTCATTGCCGACGAGCCGACCACGGCGCTGGACGTGACGGTGCAGGCACAGATTCTCGAGCTGCTGCGCGAGATGAAGAACACGTTCGACGTCTCACTGCTGCTCATCACCCACGACCTTGGTGTAATTGCCGAAACGGCCGATCGCGTGGCGGTGATGTATGCCGGCCGAATTGTCGAACAGGGGCCGGTGCGGGATATCTTCCGCAAGCCGCTCCATCCGTACACGCAGGGGCTGCTGGCGTCGATTCCCGGCGAGGGGACGGGCGCTCGCCTGCGCGCCATTGAGGGCGTGGTGCCGAACCTCGCGACCCTGCCGCCGGGGTGCACGTTCGCACCACGGTGCCCGTACCGCATGGAGGTCTGCACAACGGCGGTGCCCGCCCTCGTCGACATTGACCCTGGACACTCGGTTCGCTGTTATCTTCACTCGGACAGGGCAGAGGCGCGAGTGATGACCACTCCGGTGATGACGGTCTGAATGGCGCTCGTCGAGGTTCGCCATCTGGTCAAGCACTTCGAGCGCGGCGGTGGATTTCTCCGCGCCAAGTCGGTCGTCCGCGCAGTGGACGACATCAGCTTCAGCATCGAGGCCGGTGAGACGTACGGATTGGTTGGCGAATCGGGCAGTGGAAAAAGTACTACCGGCCGCTGCATGCTGCGCCTGATCGAGCCCACCTCGGGCGAAATGCGCTTTCGCGGCGAGGACGTGCTGTCATTCGATCGATCGCGGTTGCGCGCCGCGCGGCGAGACATGCAAATGGTCTTTCAAGACCCCTACTCGTCGCTTAACCCGCGAATGAAGGCTCGCGACATCGTCGAGGAGCCGCTCATCATCCATCGCATCGGCGACCGTGCCGAGCGCCGTGACAAGGTGGCGGAATTGTTTCGTTTGGTCGGCCTCGACCCGGCGCATCTGCTGCGCTACCCGCACGAGTTCAGCGGCGGTCAGCGCCAGCGCATCGGCCTCGCACGCGCGCTCGCACTCAATCCCTCGTTCGTGATTGCCGACGAGCCGGTGTCGGCGCTCGACGTCTCGATTCAGGCGCAGGTCATCAACCTGCTGCTCGACTTGCAGGAGCGTCTCGAGCTCACGTATCTGTTCATCGCGCACGACCTGCGGCTGGTGCGTCATATCTGCAGGCGGATGTCGGTGATGTACCTGGGTAAGATCGTCGAGTCGGGCGACAGCGCCAGCATCTTCGCACACCCGCAGCATCCATATACGCGTGCGCTGCTTTCGGCTATCCCCGTGACCGACCCCGATGCGCCGCGTCAACGGATCGAACTCGATGCCAACCTCGTCAACCGCGACGCACCATTGCGTGAGCTTGCGCCCGGACATTTCGCCGCGGTGTAACGCCGATACTTCATGACCCACGCCCGTCAGCCAATGATCAAGGTCGTGTCGGGGGCAACGGGTGAGATGACGTCGCTCGACCGCGTCGCCCTTCGTGCCCAACCGAAAACCCTCAGCCTCGTCCTCGTCACGCTGTTGTTGATGACGACGGCAGCAACCGTTCCCGGGCTCAAGGCCACGGCGAGTTGGATGCCTGCTCGATCAACTCGGTCGCTCCCTGGTCGCATACGAACACGAGCTGAGCCGCGTCGTCGCAGACGAACACTACGAGCAGCAGGAAATCAGGGTCGTCCGAACCGGACGCAACAGTTCGTTCAATCGCGTCACGAACCGTAAGCTGACGTCTGACATTGCGTTCCTGCGGTTGCCAGGTGGGGCGGTGTGGTTCGGCGTGCGCGACGTGCGCATGGTCGACAAGAAGCCGGTGACGACAGACGGCCAGCGCCTGATCGACATCATCAAACGCATCGATGGTGAGGGGGCGGCTTCAGAAGCCACCCGGATCGTTGCCGCCAGCGCGCAATACAACCTCGGTGGTGTCCGCACCATCAACATGCCGACCACGCCGCTCGAGATTCTCCATCCCGACCATCACGTCCAGTTCATGTTCAAGGTCGCCGCCAGAGACAAGATCGACGGCGTGTGGACGACCAAACTGACGTTTGAAGAGTTCGATGTGCCCACGATCATCAACAGCACCACTGGGGACCCGCTGTTCATCCGCGGCACCGTCTGGGTCGAACCGGGTAGGGGGCGCTTGTGGCGGGTGGAAATTTTCGTCGGCCCGCCGGCTGACGCGCGAGTGCCGCGCGGGCTCCTCAACCGGCTGCGCGTCGACTTCGTGCCCCATCCGCAGATGCAGATAATGGTGCCCAAGATGATGAGCGAGGCGTTTTATATCTCCGGCGGCCGCGGCAACGGCCGAGCGCGGTACTCGAACTATCGTCGTTTCAGCACCGCCGCGCGGATCCTGCCGCAGTAAGCCACGCGTC
>JACCSI010000049.1 GCA_013813075.1 Acidobacteriota bacterium
GCCGCGCACGACGGGAGTCGCGATGTTGGCAGTGTTATTGGACGCGCGGTCGTAACTCCAGAGCAGACGACCGTCACGGGGGTCGACCGCCAGCGCACGCTCGCCGGTGAAGAAGATCACCTGCTGAAGGCTGCCGGTCCGCAGCAGCATCGGCGAGGAATATCCCGCGTCGTCGTTGTGGTTCTGCCACAGCGTGGTGCCATCGGCCTTGTTGATCGCCACGATCGAGGCGCGGCGGCCGCCGGCATTCAGGACGATACGGTCGCCAATGACGAGTGGCGATTCGCTGTAGCCCCAGTACGGGACGTTGCCGCCAAATGTGCGGACGACGTCGACGGCCCAGATTTTTGTGCCGCTCGCCAGGTCGAGTGCGGCAAGCGAGCCGCCGCCACTGAAGGCGTAGAGGCGATCGCCGTCGATGGTTGGGGTCCCGCGTGGCCCGTCGCCGCGGTCGTTGCGGAACCGCTGGCCGTTGGCTGTCTCCCACAGCTTCTTTCCGGTCGCGGCGTCGAACGCCATGATGTATTCGGTACCCGCGCGCGCCCCGAGCGTGTAGAGCTTGCCATTGGATGCGGCAAACGAGGAGTACCCCTCGCCCGCGCCGGCGGCTTGCCATGCCCGCGGCGGGCCGCCTGTCGGCCACTGCTGAAGTAACCCGGTTTCCGAGGAGTGACCATCCCGGTTCGGCCCCCGCCACTGAAACCAGTCGGGCGTTTGCGCCGCCGGCCACGAAAGCGTTAGCGCCGCGAGGAGCGATGCAAGCGTCAGAATGCGCATGGTCGATTAGACGCTATTGACCAGGCATTTGCCTGAACCCTTGTGGAGTGCACTTGAACTCACCACGGGCCTCCCATTCAATCAAACGGCGTGTCCGCTGCAGGCAACACGGCCGCGAACTCGCGCCGAAACCGTTCGACATAGGACGTCAGCAGTTCGTCAATACGCGCACAGCTTGACGATTTGACAATCAGCCCAGCGTGATTCTGCTTCTGCAGCCGCCACACCACTTCCGGATCATCGTAGCCACTGAGGTCTGGTGTGCCCTGCCGCGCCAGCGACACCAGCAGCCCCGCGTAGTCGGTCCGCATCGGCGGCGGCCGGTACGGAGTCTTGCCGCCGCCGATCTCGACCTTGGCCCACTCAGCCCACATGTTGATGCCGGTTGCCGCCTCAATCAGCTCCGCGATGTGCGCCCCGCCCACACGCGCCGAGGTTTCGAGAAACACCAGGTGGCCGTCGGCGGCGCGGATGTATTCGCTGTGCGACACCCCACGCACAAGCCCCAGGGCGCCGAGCAGCCGCTCGTTCAAGGCGAGCAGCTCGCCCGTCTCCGGCGTGTCGCGCGCCATCAACCGTGTCGTAAACACCCCGCCCGAGTGCGACACATCAAAGGGCGGCGTGCCGTATTGGCTGGCCACCGCGGTCAGCACGGCACGGTCGTCGACAATCGAGTCGACGTGACAGACGTCGCCGGCCACGAACTCTTCGAGAAGAAAATACGACCGCTGATCCCCAAGCGCGTCGGTGACCGCCCAGAGTTCGTCTTCACCATTGATTTTCCGGATGCCGATGCTCCCGGCCTGATGTCTCGGCTTCAAGAACCACGGCGGCGGCACACGGCGGCAAAAGTTGCGGATCCGATCGTCGTTGAGGACGTGCACAAACGCCGGCACCGGCAGGCCCTCGTCCTGCGCCTTGACGCGCATCGCCAGCTTGTCGCGGAAGTGACGGGTCGTGGTCTCGCCCATCCCCGGAAGGCGGAGATGTTCCCGCAGCGCCGACGCCTTCTCGAGATCGAAGTCGTCGAGCGGCACGATGCGGTCAATCGGCGTGTGACGGGCGAGGTGCACGGTCCCGAGGAGCAGATCGTCCAGCTTCCACCGTTTCTTGTCGTCCTGAATATAGAAGATGTCGTCGAGGCTGTCGCGCGGCCATTCCTCGTCCCGCAGACTGGCCGAGGTCACGAGCAGCACTCGGCAACCCTGGCGCTTGGCCTCACGCAGGAACTCAAAACCCTTGTGGTATGACGCCAGACACAAAACCGTAAGCGCCATGTGCGATCAGGCGAGCGGGGCGCCGAGGCGGTAGTAGCAAAACCCCGACAGCACGACCACCAGCAGCACGATGACGCCGAGCATGATCGGCGTCCGGACCTGCACATGGTCACCGACACGGTGCTTGAAAACGGTCACGGACCGGATGGTAGCACCGCTCCGGCTAAAGAGGCCGTCCCTGCCTGGCCGGCTGACCTTTGGTAAACTTACTAATCATGGGTAAACGGATCATGCTCTTCCTGGTCACCAACCTCGCCATCATGGTGACGCTCTCAATCGTGCTCAGCGTGCTGGGCGTCACCGGTTACGTCCTTCCCGGCGGCGGCCTCGACTACGGCACACTCGCGGTCTTCTGCCTGGTGTGGGGCATGGGCGGCGCCTTCATCTCGCTGCTGATGTCGCGCGTTATCGCCAAGATGATGATGAGCGTCAAGCTGGTCAACGGCCAGAGCGGCAACGCCGAGCTCGACTGGCTGCATCGCACCGTGGCACGCCTGGCGCAGCAGGCGCAGCTGCCGATGCCCGAGGTCGGCTACTACGAGTCTGCCGAGGTCAACGCCTTTGCGACCGGCCCAAGTAAATCGAAGAGCCTGGTCGCGGTGTCGTCGGGCCTGCTGAAAGGCATGCGCCAGGAGGAGGTGGAAGGGGTGCTGGCGCACGAGCTCTCCCACATCAAGAACGGCGACATGGTGACGATGACGCTCATCCAGGGGGTGGTCAACGCCTTCGTGCTGTTCCTGTCGCGCATCATCGCCAATATCGCGCGCAACGCGGTCGATGAACGGTATGCCTTCATGGTCGGTTTCGCCGTGACCATCGCGCTCGACATCCTGCTCGGCATTCTCGGGATGACGGTCGTCGCCTGGTTCTCGCGCGCTCGCGAGTTCCGCGCCGATGCCGGCGCTGCGACCCTGACCGGACGCGAAAACATGATTTCTGCACTCCGGCGCCTCCAGACCACCAAGGCGTTGATCGACACCCGGCAGCCCGAGCTCGCGACGCTGAAAATCAGCGGCACGCGCCGGATGGCGCTGTTTGCGACGCACCCGCCACTCGAGGACAGGATCGCGGCGCTCGAGAATTATCGCTAGGTTGGATGGTTTCCCAAACGATCGATGCTGAAGGTCACCTGATCGACTCAGGTGACCTTCAGGCGATTCTCACGACGATCATCGACCACGGCGGGACCTACGAAATCGAGCGCCTCGACGTCGGCCGCACCAACGGGGAGGTCTCCCGCCTGACGATCTGTATCAGCGCCGAGACGCGACCATCGCTCGAACATCTTCTCGAAAAACTCTCTCCGTTCGGTTGCTTCGTTCACGATACGCCCGACGTGCTGCTGCGCCCGGCCGACATCGATCAGACCGCGCCAGAAGATTTCTACTCCACGACCAATCACCGCACCGACGTGCGCATGGACGGCGAGTGGGTGACGGTGCAGAAGCAGCGCATGGACGCGGCAATCGTCGTCACCGGCGAGACCGCCGTGTGCCGCAAGTTGCGCGATCTCCGGCGCGGCGACCACATCGTCTGCGGCATGCACGGCGTGCGCGTCCTGCCCGACGTGCAATCACGCGACAAGCCCACGTTCGGCTTCATGAGCAATGAGGTGTCGTCCGAACGCCGCGTCGAGACCGCCGTGGCCCGGGTCGCCGACCTGATGCGCCAGACGCGTCAGCGCCAAGGCATGATTGGCTTCGTCGCCGGACCGGTCCTGATACACACCGGCGGCACGGACTATTTCTGCGAGCTTATTCGCCTGGGCTACGTTGACCTGCTGTTGTCGGGAAACGCGCTCGCGGTGCACGATATCGAGTTTGCGCTGTCCGGCACATCACTCGGCATCGATCTCACGTCGGGCCACCCGGTCGAGCACGGTCACCGCAATCACATGCGCGCCATCAATACCATACGGAGAGCCGGAGGCATTGCCGCCGCCGTGTCGAGCGGCGTACTGTCGTCGGGCGTGATGCACGCGTGTCACACCCACAACGTCAAATATCTGCTCGCCGGTTCGATTCGAGACGATGGTCCGTTGCCCGAGACGATCATGGACCTGGTCGCGGCACAGGATGGCTATTCCGATGCCCTGGCCGACGTGGACATGGTCGTGATGCTGTCGTCGATGCTGCACAGCATCGGCGTTGGCAACATGCTGCCGTCGTGGGTCAAAGTGGTGTGCGTCGATATCAATCCTGCCGTGGTGACCAAGCTGTCCGACCGCGGCTCAACCCAGACCATCGGCATCGTCACCGACGTCGGATTGTTCCTTCATCAATTGGTCCGAGCGTTACGAACGACTTGAGATCGCGAGCACCATGTACCACACGTTGATCAGCCCTTCCGAACTCGCACCGCATCTGGCGCAGGAAGACTGGGTGGTCATCGACTGCCGCTTCGACCTCGGCGATCCCGGGCAGGGCGAACAGATGTTTCTCGAAGCGCATATTCCCGGTTCGCGCTACGCGCACCTCGACCGGGATCTCTCGGGCGAGAAATCTGGCGCCAACGGTCGTCACCCGCTGCCGACGCCACCGCAGATGCGCGAGCGGTTTGGTGCGTTCGGCATTGCGCCCGGCCGGCAGGTTGTCGTCTACGACGCAGACGCCGGGATGTACGCATCCCGATTGTGGTGGATGCTGCGATTCATGGGCCACGATACGGTGGCGCTGCTCGACGGGGGCCTGGCTCGCTGGACGCGCGAAGGCCATGCGACCCGCGGTGGTCGCGAGCAGTGGCGGCCGGCCACGTTCGTCGGCGCACCACGCGACGCGTGGCGGCTCGATGCCGGTGCGGTAGCCGAAGGCCTGCACGACCCGGCCCGTGTGCTGGTAGACGCGCGCGCCGAATCCCGGTTCCGCGGCGAGAACGAAACACTGGACAAGAAAGCCGGACACATTCCCGGTGCCAGGAGTTTCTTCTTTCAGCGCAATCTCGCCGACGACAAGACCTTCAAGAGCGCTGGAGAATTGCAGGCGTTATGGTTGGGGGTGCTGGGGGACGCCCAACCGGAGCACGTCGTGATGTATTGCGGCTCCGGCGTGACCGCCTGTCACAATCTGCTGGCCATGGAGCACGCCGGGCTCGGCGGCGCAAGGCTCTTTCCCGGCTCATGGAGCGAATGGTCCGCCGACCCCACCCGCCCCGTGTCCCTTGAGCCCACGGACACCATCGACCCGCGCCGCACATAGGGCGTTATAGAACGCAGAAGGCAACGTGGATCGCCAACGGAATCGGCCTGTCTCCCGTCCAAGACCTTCGTAGGAGATTGCTGATGAATGTTCGCTATGCCTTCACCCTCGGCCTGATCGGCGCACTCGCACTCGGCAGCAGCCTCGGTGCCCAGCAGTTCAGGTTCCCCCACGACGAGCCCATACGCGTCAACACCGGGAAGGACGTCATCCGGCACGTGCGCGAGCATTCTGGCCCCGTCATAGT
>JACCSI010000455.1 GCA_013813075.1 Acidobacteriota bacterium
CACCGGGCAAATCCGATTCCGGAACTGATCGGAGAGAGAGCGGCGATGGTTGCGGTGCGCGACGCGATCGTGCGGGCTGCCGCGTCACCGTTTCCTGTCGTCATCGAAGGCGAGAGCGGTTCTGGCAAAGAGTTGGCCGCGCGCGCAATCCATTCCCGCAGCACACGACGCGATCGGCGATTCTGCGCCATCAACTGCGCGGCGCTTGTCGACGAACTAGTGGAGGCAGAGCTGTTTGGGCACGTGCGGGGCGCCTTTACGGGGGCCACGGCGGATCGCCCGGGCGTGTTCGAAGACACCAGTGGCGGGACATTGTTCATGGACGAGATCGCCGAGTTGAAGGGCAAGGTGCAGGCCACGCTGCTGCGCGTCTTGCAGGAGGGCGAGTTGCGGCGGCTCGGCGAGACGGCAGTCCGCAAGGTGGACGTGCGGGTGGTGGCAGCCACCAACCGGCCGCTTGCAAGAGAAGTGGCGTCAGGGACATTTCGCGCCGACCTCTGGTATCGGCTCGACGTCATTCGCATCACCCTGCCGCCGCTGCGGGATCGGCTGGAAGATGTGCCGCTCCTTGTCAGTCACCTCTGGCATGGGTTGGCAGCGCGAACGGGAAGTCGGGCGGCACTGTCCCCGTCCGCCGTGCGTGGGCTCTCGGCGTACGACTGGCCCGGTAACATTCGCGAGCTGCAGAATGTGCTGGCATCGCTGCTGGTGTCCGCGCCACGAGCGGGGTTGATTGGTCCGATGTCGCTGCCGTCACACGTCGCGCGCGTCGCCGCGCTTGAACGCGGCGCCACGCTGGCTGACGCGCGTCGGCACTTCGAGGAGCGCTACGTGCGCGCCGCCTTAGCGCGTTCAGGTGGGAGAACCGTCAGCGCCGCTCGTGACCTCGGCCTCAGCCGGCAGGGGCTGTCGAAGTTGATGGGGCGGCTCGGGATTGCAGAGCCTCGGCGCGAAGACACACGGGACGGGAATGTACAATGACCGCCGTGGTCCGCTATGTGGCTCGCCGGATCTTGCTCACCATTCCGGTGTTGCTGGGCGTGGCGACGCTGGTGTTCTCGCTGATTCATCTCGTCCCGGGCGATCCGGCGCAGTCGATGTTGGGCGAGGGGGCGTCAGCGGCTGACGTCGCAGACCTGCGCCAACGCCTCGGCCTCGACCGGCCCCTGCTCGAGCAATACGGACGTTTCATGGGCGGGCTGGCTCGTGGCGACCTGGGCACATCCTTTAGAACCAATCAACCGGTGACGGCGGCCATTCGGGAACGTGTGCCGGCCACGGTCGAACTTGCCTTGGCGGCGATGGTGGTGGCGCTCCCGCTCGGCATCATTGCGGCCGTCAGGCGTGGCACGTTCGCGGACTACACCGCTATGACCGTCGCCCTCGCTGGTATTTCCATCCCGAATTTCTGGCTGGGTCCCATGCTGGCCATTCTCTTTTCGGTGTCGCTCGGGTGGTTACCCGTCTCCGGACGCGGCGGTTGGGAGAGTCTTATCCTGCCGGCGGTGTCGCTCGGTGCCGCACTCGCGGCGATCCTGGCCCGCATGACCCGAGCCAGCCTGCTCGAGGAGTTGCGCGAGCTCTACGTCCGCGCGGCTCGCGCGCGGGGCGTGACGCGAACGCGCGCGGTACTGCGTCACGCCATGCGCAACAGCTTGATTCCGCTTGTGACCATCCTCGGCTTGCAGTTCGGGGCCGTGCTCACCGGCGCCGTGATCACCGAAACGATCTTCGCGTGGCCTGGCGTCGGCCGATTGCTCATTCAGTCGATTAACTTTCGCGACTACCCGCTCATTCAGGGCTGCATTCTGCTCATCGCGATGACCTATGTGACGGTGAACCTGCTAACCGACCTGGTATACGGCGTCCTCGACCCGCGCATTCGCTATGAGTGAGCAGCGGTACCATCCGCACCGGGCAACTCGGGCGCACGCTGCCCCTTGGCACCCTGACAATCTGCAATGACCCGGGTCGGCGCCTTCCTCGTCATCGCTATCGTCAGCGCCGCGATCTTTGCGCCCTTGCTGGTGCCGTTCGATCCCGCGGTGCAGCAACTCGCGTTGCGGCTCGAGGGCCCAACCGGCGCCCACTGGTTTGGTCTGGACGAACTGGGCCGCGACATCTTGTCGCGCGTGTTGCTGGGCGCCCGGGTGTCGTTGCTCGTTGGTCTGGTCGTGGTCGGGGTATCGTCGACGCTGGGCATGGCGATGGGGGCGGTCGCCGGGTACTACGGTGGCCGGGTCGATCAGGTCATCAGCCGGGTGATGGACGTCCTTCTGGCGTTTCCCGGACTGCTGCTCGCGATTGCGCTGGTGGCCGTACTTGGTCCAAGCCTGGTGAACGTGGTCCTTGCCCTCACGGTGATCGGCTGGGTGGGATACGCGCGGCTGGTCCGCGGCCAGGTGCTGCGCGCACGCGAATTCGAATATGTGATGGCGGCCAGGGCCCTTGGCGCCGGGACGTGGCGGATATTGACCAGGCACGTCCTCCCGACGGCGCTTCCTGCCGTCACCGTCCAGGCCACACTGGGCATGGCGGGCGCCATCCTGTCCGAAGCCGCGTTGAGCTTTCTGGGATTGGGGGTCCAGCCGCCGACACCGAGTTGGGGCACGATGATTAACGGCGGGCGGGCACACTTGCTCGACGCGCCGCACCTTACGGTGTTTCCGGGTGTCTTCCTGGCGCTGGTCGTGCTCGGCTTCAACTTTCTGGGCGACGGCCTACGCGACCAGCTTGATCCGAAGATCGCGAAGCCATCGCGCGGCGTCTAAGCGCCGCAAGCCCTGCCGTTTCCCCCGCATCGTCCATCGCGCGATCGATCCAGCGCAGCGCCAGTTGCGGTTCTCCGAGCTGTATCGAGTAGGCAGCAATGCGCGTCGCGACGGCGGCCAGCGGCTCGATGCCGCCGACCAGGGCCGCGTAGCGGATCAGCAAATCGCGCGCCTCCTGAAAGCGCCGGTCCTGCGCACAAAGGTCCGCAAGCAGGAGATAGGCAGCGGGACGCGCCGGTAGTCTGGCGACCGCCCGTCGCCACGCGCGTGCCGCGGCGTCAGCGTCGCCGGCGCGCTGCCACGCGCGTCCAAGGT
>JACCSI010000497.1 GCA_013813075.1 Acidobacteriota bacterium
ATCATGCTACCGAACCATGCGCCGCTACAGGTGGCGGAACAGTTCGGGACCCTCGAATCGCTCTTTCCCGGCCGGGTCGATCTCGGGTTGGGCCGAGCGGCGGGTACAGACCAGGCGGCCGCCGTGGCGCTGCGGCGCACGTTGCAAACCGATCCCGATGAGTTCCCCCGCGACGTACTGGAAGTAATGGCCTACTTCAAGCAGACGGAGGCACCGACGCGGGTGCGCGCGGTGCCGGGGGCGGGGATGAAGGTGCCGATCTGGATCTTGGGGTCGAGCACGTTCGGTGCCCAGGTGGCCGCAGTCCTCGGGCTGCCGTTCGCCTTCGCGTCCCACTTCGCGCCCGCTCTCCTGTTCGAGGCGATCAGCCTCTACCGCGAGCGATTCCGGCCTTCTGAACACTTGGCGCAGCCGCATGTCATGGTAGGCGTGAACGTGGTCGCGGCGGAGTCGGAGGACGAGGCGCGATTTCTCGCCTCCTCCGGCCGGCAGTCATTTGCGAGCCTGCGCGCGGGACATCCGATTCCGTTGCCGCCTCCCTCGCGGCAGTGGATGCGAGACCAGCCCGATGACTACGATCCGGTCGAACGCACCCGAGTGTCGTTCGTGGGATTGCCAGACCTCGTGACCCGGCAGCTGCGCCAGTTCATCAGCCAGACCCTCGCAAACGAGGTGATCGTTGTGTCACACATCTACGATCATGTGGCTCGGCTTCGCTCGTACGAACTCGCTGTGCAGATGATGGGCTCGTGAGCACTGGCGCCAGCACGTCACCGCCGTGGCATCAATCATTCGTGATCTGAGGTGAGAGACTCGCCTCGCGTATTTTAGCGAATGCCTCCGTCCACGCGTCGTGCGCTGGATCCTTGGCGTAGCGATCCGCAGCGGCCTGGTTCTCGAATTCGATCGCGAAGGCGTCGGTATAGCCCTGTGGCTGCACGCGGAGGGCTTTGGTCCAGACATTCTTCATGCCGGGAATCTTCGCCGCCATCTCTTTTACGCCGTCGAGGACCTGTTTCTTGTCGGCGGCAGAGACACCCTCTTTCCACTGGATCACGGACACGTGAATGATGGTCTTCGGCGTCCCGAAACTGTTTTGCGCACCGAGCCACGTCGCCGTCGCACCGACTAACATCAGCGTCGTCACCACGGCCATGCGAATGAAGAGCGTCATCATGAATCTCCTGACAGGAAAGGGTCAGCAGGTTGCCGGCCCACGAGAACAGATACTACCCCGCGCACCGTGGTCAGTGCGCGGGCGGGCCGTCCGCCAACCATCGCCTCCACAACCGGCAAACATGTTGCAACATGTTAAGAAGGCAATTTTGCTCCCGATATCCGGAGGTTTCGTGAAGAAGCTGTCATTGATTTTCGTTGTGTGTCTGGCGACATCACTCATGTTCCCCTACGCCGCGTCGGCTCAGCAGGCAAGCGGTCAAGCGTCGCGTTCCGAGGGTTTCTCCGCACCCGCGGCGGGGCAGCAGACAAACGTTCCTCGTGAGGTTCAGCAAGCCGAGGACGCGGTGGAGCGCGCGGTCCGGCGCTTCCGTATTGGCGTCGAGGGCGGCGTCGGGCTCGATCCTGAGCTCATCATGTTTGGCGCGCACGGGGCGTTCGCACCGATCTTTCATCGCAACGTCGAGTTCCGACCGGGCGTCGAATTTGGCGTTGGCGAGCTGACGACGCTATTCGGCGTCAACCTCGACGTTCTTTACACTCTTCCAGGTGGCTCTCGTGGGATGGGTTGGGTGCCCTATGTGGGTACGGGCCCCAACTTCAGCCTGAGCCATCGCGGTTTTGAAGCGGACGAGGACGACGGCAGCCGTTTCGATTTTGGTGACACCGATTTCGAGGGCGGATTCAACTTCATCGCCGGCGCCCGGAAGCAGAACGGGATGTTTCTGGAAATGAAAGCCACGGCATACGGCGTGTCTAACATCAGGTTGCTGGCGGGTTTCAATTTCTAGCTGGATTTTGCAGGTGAGGGGTGACGACTCCTCACCTGCCGGTTTCTGGCGTCTTGATATCAAACGCCTGCCGCGGTTTCTCGCTGCTTGCCCTGTCATCTAAAGACTGCATCTCTCCCATAAGGTGTCTGATCAGGCCTTATTCGCGATAATTTCGCCGATCGAATCCTGGCAGTAAATCTGCTATCTGCCTCAGGGTGTACAAGTCGCTTTTCGCCAGCCTCGACGACTGCAGCTCTCATGAGGGAACAATGAGCGGGAGCGCCACGGAGAACCGTGTGCCAGCG
>JACCSI010000499.1 GCA_013813075.1 Acidobacteriota bacterium
GGCCAACACCACCGCCGTCAGCGCCGGGACCAGCGGCATCCACAATCCGTCGGCAAACAGACGCACGCTCGACCACGTCACCAGCGCGCCAATTGCTGCGGCAAGCAAGGCTGTCGCCGAGACGCTGCCAAACACCATCGATACACCCACGGCGACTGCGGCGGCAAAGACGACGAGCGCGCCGCGCGTGGCGTCGAGCGGGGTGATCGTTCGATCGTGCAGGAGCGCTTCGATGACGTGCGCATGGATTTCGGCGCCTGGGGTCACCAGACCAAACGGAGAGGTGAAGATATCGTGCGTGCCTGACGCCGTTGCGCCAATGACGACAATGCGACCGGCGAAGACGCCGGGGTCGAGCTCTGGCTGCTGGCCTTCGAGGATTTGCTGCTCCGAGCGGAACAGGGTGTAAAACGAGAACTCGCGAAACGAGGCGTTGCCTTGTGCATTCACTGGCGGTCCGCGATACGGGATCATCGCCCGGCAGGCGGTGACCGTGGTGCCATCGGCCGTCGGAACGCGCTCGCGGATCAGCGCGACGCGAGCCGCCGGATGCCCGACCGCGGCAGTGACCGCCGCTAGCGCGAGCGACGGCACGTTACGGTTGCGCACCTCAACGAACGGAACGGTTCGCCGTACCGGACCGTCGCCATCGATAATCGTGTAGGTGTGACCGATGGCACGCGCCACGCCGGCAAGCTCGAGAAATGGCGGCAAGAGGATCGGCCGCGGTTCCCCGCAGCCGCTTGCGTCGTACGTCTGCTGCAGCGCCGCGATGCCGTCGAGGGCGACTGGAACCTGCCTGGTTGCATCGACCAGACCTTCGTCCGCGGCGTCGGCGCCGAGGACGACGTTGCCTGCCTTCGACACCGACTCCACAAACGCCAGATCGGATTCCTCGCCAGTCCATTCCTCGTCGTTGACGCTGAACCGTCGGATGTCGCGCTCGGTGAAAAGGCCGTCGTAAACGATCAGTTTTGCACCGCCGCGCGCAAGGAAGTCGACCACGGCCGAGTGGACCAGCCGCGGCCACGGCCAGCGCCCCACGACCGGCTCGAGCCTCCTGATGCTGTCGTCATTCATGGCCACAATGACCACGTCGCGACTCGGCGCCGACGGGCGCGCCGTCAGGCGCATCCGCCAGTCGTAGGCACGCAGCTCGTTGTTATGCACGAATTCGAGACGTGCGAGCCCTAAGGCGACACCAGTGGCCAGGAGACCGATCGCGACGCCGATGCCGACTTTGCCGACAAGGCGTCGGCCAGGAGATGAAGCAGCCACTTGAAGAAGGACCTACAGAGTATGCGGTTCCCGCGATGACGCGCCCGGTAGTGCGGCGGTCGCGTCTCGGGCGGCGGTCGAGCGCCGCCCCATCTTATGACGTCGTCTTCCTGTAGACACCCGATGGCGCTGGTGCATGACAGCGACAACGCGCTCCCGGTGACCGTCAAGCGGCGCGACGTGGAAGGGGCGGTTGGGGAGTGTGGTAAAGGTGGGTAAAGTTTGGTACCGGTACGGGGATTTGAACCCCGGTCCCGTGGCTGAGAACCACGTGTCCTGACCCCTAGACGATACCGGCACGCTCAGGTCGAAACTCCAATTATATATGCGACCGCCTTTTGGCCGGGACGTCACGCGCTGAGACCGCCCGCCCCCTCCCTGGTGGGACTGCAGGCGTGCGTCTCGCGCACAGCCAGACGTCCGGTTCACACCGTCCAGTGTCGAGGGCGGTCCCGCGAACGCAGCTATCATCGGCAGATGCGCTTTCTCATGCGAGCTCTGCTGTTTCTGGTCATCCTCGGAGGCCTGGTGCTGGGCGGTGCGTATCTCTACGCCGGCACGCTGCCTGGACCGACGATCGAACTCAAGTCCCCCGAGAAATTTGTCGGGCAGAACACGCAGCTCGAATTTGCTGTTGACGCCTCCGGCACGGAGGTCCCGAACGTCGACGCGGTATTCGAGCAGGACGGCCAGGCGACGACGATCTTTACAACCGACGCAAGCGCGCAGCCTCAGGGCGAAGTGAAACAGGAGGGCCCGAATCGCATGTTCGTGATTCGGCCGATTGGCAAACAGGCGCTGCCGACACTGAAGGCGGGTTCGGCACGCGTGACGGTGACCGCGACGGCGCCGGTGCTGTACGGCATTCGCACGGCCTCGACCAGCGTGACGCGCGATCTCGAGGTCCGCCTCGATCCGCCGCGCGTCGGTGTCGTCTCGCTCCACCATTTCATCAATCATGGCGGTCCGGAGTTCGTCGTCTTCCGCGCGACACCGCCGGACGTCGTTGCCGGCGTGCGCGTCGGCACGGTCGAATATCCGGCGTTCGCCGGCAGCACGGTCGGCATCCAGGATCCGGCCGTGCGCGTCGCCTTCTTCGTTCTAGGCTATGACCAGGACCTGACCTCGCCGGTCATCGTCTTTGCCCGCGACCCCGCCGGGAACCAGGCGACCAGCAACGTCCAACGCAAGCCGTCCCGCAAACCGTTCGCCAAGTCGCGTATCGAGATCAACGACACGTTCCTGCAGACGGTCGTGCCGGCGATTGCGGAGAACACGCCCGGCGCCGGCATCGACACCACCGACCTGCTCCGCGGTTTCCTGACCATCAACCGGGACCTGCGCAAGCAGAACAACGCCACCATCGCCGCGCTTGCCGCCAAGACCAAACCAGAGATGCTGTGGCGCGAGGCGTTCTCGCAGCTGTCGAATTCGGCGATTGAGTCACGCTTTGCCGATTACCGCACCTACTACCACCAGGGCAAGGAGATCGATCAGCAGGTGCACCTGGGCTTCGACCTCGCGTCGCTGCAACAGGCGGCTGTCGAATCCGCGAATCGAGGCATCGTCATTCTGGCGAACTACCTGGGCATCTACGGCAACTGCGTCATTGTCGATCACGGGCTTGGCGTGCAGTCGTTGTATGCCCACATGTCGACGCTGGACGTCAAGGAGGGCGACACGGTTGAAAAGGGGCAGACGCTCGGCCGAACCGGCGCCACCGGTCTTGCCGGCGGCGACCATCTGCACTTCACGATGCTCGTCAACGGCGTGTCGGTCAACCCGGTGGAGCTGTGGGACCCGCACTGGATGGAAGACCGCGTCTTCCGCAAGATTCGCGAGGCGGGGGGCCAGGCGCCCACTCTGAAGTGACACAAAACGGCGGTCGGGCGCCGAGCCTGGAGCGTCGGCGGACTGCCGTCACCTTGGCGGTGGCCGTCAGGCGCGCCGCTATAATCAGATCGTGAAACCGCTGGTCCTTTGCCTGGCCATCGTGTGCCTGACGGCATGCTCGTCACCCGAGCGTGCTGCCACGGACGCAGCACCGGACGTGACGGCCGCATCGCTCGGTACGATCACCGGCCAGGTGGTTGTCGATGGCGCCGTGCCGCCTGCGAATATCATTCGGCTGGATGGCGACCCGAAGTGCGTCGCGCTGGCCGATGGCGAAGAGCGTCGTACCGAGCACGTGCTGCTCGGCGATGACAACAGTCTTCAGCACGCCTTCGTCTACGTCAAAGACGGCTTGCCGGCATCGTTGTATCCGGTGCCGTCGCAGCCGGTCGTCCTCGACCAACAGAAGTGCCGCTATGTGCCGCGCGTGCTGGGCGTGCAGGTGGGACAGCAACTGACGATTCGCAACAGCGACCCGCTCCTGCACAACGTCCGCGCCGAGGGTGTCGTCAACCAACCGTTCGACGTCGGTACACCGGTTCAGCGTATGGAAGTGCAGCGCACCTTCGCGACCCGCGAAGTGATGGTGCCGGTCAAGTGCAGCGTGCATTCGTGGATGAACGCGTATATCGGCGTGCTCGAGCACCCGTTTTTTGCGGCGACCGGCGCTGACGGCCGTTTTTCGATTCCACCACTGCCGCCCGGCACCTACACGGTGGAAGTGTGGCACGAGCAGTTCGGGACGCAGACACAACAGATCACCGTGGCCGCGAACGACCGCCAAAGCATTACGTTCACCTACAAGGCCTCCTGACGTGGCGCAAGCGACTCCTTACCAGGCGACAGTGGAAAGGGCGGCGGCGCGCAACCGCACGGCCGATTTCCTGACGCTTACGAAGCCCCGCCTCAATTCGCTGGTCCTGGTCACGACGCTCGCCGCGTATTACCTCGGCGACGGCCATCTGCAGTCGTGGACACACCTGTTCCACACAATTGTCGGCACGGCGCTCGTTGCCGGTGGCGCATCCGCCCTCAACCAGTTATGGGAGCGCGACACCGATCGACTGATGCGCCGCACGCGTCTGCGTCCACTGCCCGATGGCCGGATGCAGCCAGGCGAGGCGAAGTGGTTTGGGATTGGCCTCGGCACCGTGGGCATTGCGGAACTGGGCCTGGCGGTCAACCCGCTGACGGCCCTGGTGGCGGGAATTACGCTCGCCAGCTACGTCTTTCTCTATACCCCGCTCAAGCTGCGCACGTCGCTGTCGACCATCGTGGGCGCCATTCCCGGGGCCTTGCCGGCTGTGATCGGCTGGGCGGCGGCGACCAACTCGCTCTCTGCGGCGGGCTGGGTACTGTTTGGGATCGTCTTCATGTGGCAGATGCCGCACTTCCTGGCCATCGCCTGGTTGTTCCGCGACGACTACGCCAAGGCCGGGTTCCCGCTATTGCCGGTGATTCAGCCCGATGGACGCACCACCGGCTACCAGACGGTGTTGTACAGCGCGGCGTTGATTCCGATCAGCCTGTTGCCGACGGCCGTCGGGATTGCCAGCGCCTACCATCTCGTCGGCGCCATTGCGCTCGGCGCCATCCTGATGGTGTTGAGCGTCGAGTTCGCGGTCACCCGGTCGATGCCGGCAGCACGCCGGTTGTTCTTTGGCACCATCCTGTACCTGCCGTTGCTGTGGCTCGTGCTGCTGGCGGATCACTTCACGCAGGCCGTGTGATCGACTACACGATTCTTCCCGCGGTCAATGCCACGCTCAACGGCCTGGCCACGATTTTTCTGATGGTCGGCTGGGTATTCATCCGGCGCCGCCAGATTGAACGCCACCGGCTCTGCATGCTCGGCGCCTGTGCGGCATCCGCGCTGTTTCTGACGTCGTATCTCGTGTACCACGCCAAGGTGGGTTCGGTGCCGTATTCAGGACAGGGCACCCTGCGGACCGTCTACTTCTCGATTCTCGTCACGCATGTCATTCTGGCGGCCTTGATCCTGCCGCTGGCGCTGGTCACGCTGTCACGCGCATTGGCACGACGCTTCGATCGCCATCGCCGAATCGCACGGTGGACACTGCCGATTTGGCTGTACGTGTCGGTCACCGGCGTGGTGATTTATCTGATGCTTTATCGGACCTAGCCGCCCCAGCGGGTTCGCCCCAACGCCCGCCACGTCGTGCACGCGAACCTACTTATAAAGGAGATATTTGGCGCGGAGCAGGCGCCAACGCGCTTCCGGCGTGATCCACGCCGCCGCGACACGGGCTGGATCTTCGCCCGCCCTCACACGCGCAAGCGCCTGCGTCG
>JACCSI010000521.1 GCA_013813075.1 Acidobacteriota bacterium
CATCGAGCGTGTCAACCTGACGCAATTGCAGGCGTTCTACGGCAACGGCCCCCCTTCCGCACCGACGGCGTCGCGGGGTGACAAGCCCATGGGGCTCGCTGGCCATGCGGCGGCCCACCAGGACCGGGAACCTCGCGGCTCTAACGGCATCGCGATTGCCCCTTCGAATACCGTCGGCGGCAAATCGCTGCTGTTGATCAATCCGCACACCTCGTTTTTCTTCCGCGCCGAAGCGCAGATGGTCAGCGAAGAGGGCCTCAACGCCTATGGCGCGCTGACGTGGGGCCAGTTCTTCATCTACCAAGGCTTCAACGATCGCGTCGGCTGGATGCACACCTCGAGCGGCGTTGACAACATCGACGAGTATGCGGAATCGATCACCGCAAAGGGCGATCGCTTCTTCTACCAGTACGGCGGTGAGCAGCGGCCGGTGACGGCCAGCAAGATCGTGGTGCCGTACAAGAGCGGCGCCGCAACCGCGCAGAAAGAGTTCACCGTTTACCGCACTCACCACGGTCCGATTGTTCGAGCAGCAGACGGCAAGTGGATAAGCATTCGCCTGATGCAGGAACCACTCAAGGCGCTCACCCAATCGTACACGCGCACCAAAGCAAGAAACTACGCCGAGTTCCGCCAGTCGATGGAGCTGCACACCAACTCGTCGAACAACACGATCTACGCCGATGCCGACGGGGCGATCGCCTATTTCCATGCCAACTTCATCCCGAGGCGCGACGCCAAGTTCGACTGGAGCCAACCTGTCAACGGCAGCGACCCGGCCACCGAATGGGACGGCGTGCTGTCGATCGACGAAACACCTAATCTGCTGAATCCACCCAGCGGTTGGCTCTACAACACCAACAACTGGCCGTGGTCGGCGGCCGGGCCACACAGTCCCAAGCAGGCACGCTATCCAAGCTACGTCGACCGCAACGGCGAGAACCCGCGCGGCATTCATGCCATACGCGTGCTCGAGAACAGGAAAGACTTCACGCTCGATTCGCTCATTGCGGCCGCGTATGTCAACTACCTCCCGGCGTTCGCGGAGCAGATCCCGCAACTGCTGAAGGGCTATGACGCCATGGCCGCCTCCAATCCGTTGAAGGAGGCACTCGCCGAGCAGATCACTTTGCTGCGTGGGTGGGACTACCGCTGGTCGGCCACGTCCGTCCCCACCGCCCTGGCGGTGTACTGGGGCGAGGAGTCTGGGCGAAGCAATGCCAAAACGCCCGAACAGCTGCTACAGGCCCTGGCGACGGCGTCCGACAGGTTGCGCACCGACTTCGGCGACTGGAAGACCGCGTGGGGCGACATCAACCGTTACCAACGCCTCACCGGCGACATCGTCCAGCCTTTCGACGATGCGGGCGTCAGCATTCCGGTCGGCTTTCCGTCAGCGCGCTGGGGATCGCTGGCGTCGTTCGGCGCCCGCACGTATCCCGGCACCAAGAAGATGTACGGCACGAGCGGTAACAGCTTCGTTGCGGTGGTCGAGTTCGGCGAACAGGTGCGCGCCAAGGCGGTTTCGGCGGGCGGACAAAGCGGCGATCCCCAGTCGAAGCATTTCAATGACCAGGCCGAGCGCTACAGCAAAGGCGAGCTGAGAGAGGTGTACTTCTACCGTCCCCAGCTCCAGGGTCACACCGAAAAAGAGTATCGACCTGGCCAATAGCACGTCAACGTTCGCAGCTGCGGCGCCTCCGCGTTGGCAGAGACTTCACCGAGGAACACTCCGATTCTCCGTGCGTCTCTGAGTCGTCGCTGTTGGCCCGTGCGCGGGGGCAACTGTGGCATCTGGTGACGTGCTGATCAAGCGGCGCGATCTCGAGTTCCTGCTCTATGAATGGCTGGACGTCGAGGAAGTACTGGCGCGTCCGAGGTTCGCTGAGCACACCCGAGACACCGTAACCGCCGTGCTCGACATGTGCAACGAGATTGCACTCGCCGAGTTCCTGCCACATTACAAACGTTCCGACATCGACGAGCCGCGATTGACGGCGCACGGCGTGTCGCTGATCCCTGAGATTGCGCACGCACTCAAGGTGTTTGCCGAGGCCGGATTGCCCGCCGCCGTATTCGACACGGAATTTGGCGGCATGCAGCTCCCGGAAGTCGTCTACAGCGCAGCGATGTCGCATTTTGCCGCGGCGAATGTGGCGACGAGTGCCTATTCGGTGCTGAGCGTCGCCAACGCGCGACTGCTCACCGCTTTTGGCACGGCGCCACAGATCGAGACGTTTGCCAGACCACAAATCGAAGGCCGGTGGCTGGGGACCATGTGCCTGTCGGAACCGCATGCCGGATCGTCCCTCGCCGACATCAACACCCGGGCGATACCCGACGGTCGCGAACCGCTCGGCGCGCGCTTCCGCCTCTTTGGCAACAAGATGTGGATCTCGGGCGGCGAACACGAGATGTCGGAGAACATCGTGCACCTGGTTCTCGCCAAAGTGCCGGGCGCCGACGGCCACCTCGTTCCGGGTGTCGGCGGCATCTCTCTCTTCGTCGTGCCGAGGAGCCTCACGACCGCCTCCGGCGAGATCGGCGAGCGCAACGACATCACGGTCGGTGGGCTCAATCACAAGATGGGTTACCGCGGTACGGTCAACTGTCTTCTCAATTTCGGCGAAAGCCTCGTCCATCGCCCGCAGGGCGCCTCCGGGGCGGTCGGCTACCTAATTGGCCGGCAAGGACAGGGCCTGGCGTTGATGTTTCACATGATGAACGAGGCGCGCATTTCGATTGGCCTTGGCGCGGCGATGCTGGGCTACCGCGGTTACCAGCGTTCGCTGGGTTACGCGCGAGAGCGACCGCAGGGCAGACGTCTGGGCGCGAAGGGCAGTGGGAAGTCGGCACCCCCAGTGCCGATCATCGAGCATGCGGACGTCAAGCGCATGCTGCTGGCGCAGAAAGCGTACGTCGAAGTGGCGCTGGCGATGGTCCTGTACTGCGCCAAGCTTGCCGACGATCGACGCACGGCAGAATCGCCGGATGCGCGTGCCTGCGCGGAGCGGCTGCTGGACCTGCTGACGCCGGTGGTGAAAACATGGCCCTCGGAGTGGGGTCTCGCCGCCAACGACCTGGCCATCCAGGTGTATGGCGGCTACGGATATGCTCGCGATTACGACGTCGAGCAGCTCTATCGCGACAATCGCCTGAATCCAATCCACGAAGGCACCACAGGCGTCCAGGCACTCGATCTGCTCGGGCGCAAGGTCCTGCGCGATGGGGGCGCGGCACTGGACCTGCTGCGGGCGCGCATCGAGCACACCGCTGGGCGTGCCGGGTCGCACCCGTCGCTGCGCGCATACGCAGCGAGGCTCACCGAGGCGTGGAATCAGATTGCCGCCGTGAGTCAGGCGTTGATCACCGCGGCGGATGAAGCCGTCGCCCTGCAGAATGCGACGCCGTTTCTGTGGGCCTTTGGACACGCCGTCGCGGCGTGGTTGTGGCTCGATCAGGCAATCGTCGCAACGACTTGCTTGGCCGGCAACCCCGGCCAGGCGGATCGCGCCTTCTATGCGGGGAAGCTGCGCGCGTGTCGGTTCTTCTTCGAGTGCGAACTGCCGAAGATAGGCTCGCAGCTGGCGTTCGTGGGCTCACACAGCGATGTCGCGGGCGGCATGCCGCTCGACGCTTTCTAAGCGAGCCGCCAAGTACGACGCCGTCCGGCTTCCGGCGTGTTTCGCCACGTCGGCGGGCGGGCCCGCCGCGACGATTCGTCCGCCTTCGTCGCCCGCCCCCGGTCCGACATCGATCACCCAATCGCTTTCCGCGACGACATCCATGTCGTGTTCGACGACGATGACCGTGTTGCCGGAGGCGACCAGCCCATCGAGCTGGGTCATGAGCTTTCGTACGTCAGATGGATGCAATCCGGTCGTCGGCTCATCGAGCACGTAGAGTGCGTCGCCCCGTTCGGCGCGCTGCAGCTCTGTGGCGAGCTTGATGCGTTGTGCCTCGCCGCCGGACAACTCGGTCGCCGGTTGCCCAAGGCGCAGGTAGCCGACCCCGACCTGGCGCAACACGTCCAGTGCGCGGCGCACATGCGTCTCTTTCTCGAAAAATTCCCAGGCGGCATCGACCGTCAATCCGAGCACATCAGCGATGTTCTTGCCGCGGTATTTGATGTCGAGCGTTCTGGGGTTGTAGCGTGCGCCACGGCAGGCGGGACACGGCGCATAGACGCTCGGCAAGAAGAGCAACTCGACCATCACGAAACCTTCGCCTTCGCAGGTCTCGCAGCGGCCCTTGGCCACGTTGAACGAAAAGCGTCCGGCGTCGTATCGCCGCGCTCGTGCCACTTTTGTCGACGCGAACAGTTTCCGGACGTAATCGAACAGGCCGGTATAGGTCGCCAGATTCGACCGCGGAGTTCGGCCGATCGGTTTCTGGTCGACGCGTACCAGCCGCCGGACGAATTCCATGCCCCCGGTGATGTGGCCGCCGAGGTCGATCGGCACGGCGCGCTCAAGTTCTTCGCCTTCGTCGTGACCGGGGGTCACGTCCTGACCGAGATGCTCGGCGACAAGTTCAACGAGCGTCTGGCTGACCAGGCTCGACTTTCCAGAGCCGGAGACACCCGTGACGGTCGTGAACACGCCGAGTGGAAACTCGGCGTCGAGGTCATTCAGGTTGTTGCGGGTCACGCCGCTCAGGCGGAGCCAGCCTTTCGGTGTACGCAGCGACCGTCGCGGACGCGGCTGCATGTCGAACAGGTACTGGCGCGTCCGCGATTGCGCAACGCGTGCGAGCCCCGGGGGCGGGCCGCTGTAGAGTATCTGGCCGCCGTGCTCGCCCGCGGCGGGACCGACGTCGACAATCCAATCGGCATGCCGGATCACATCCAGATCGTGTTCGACGACAAACAGCGAATTGCCCGACGCTTTCAGCCCATCGAGCGCGCGCAGCAACGCCTCCGTGTCGGCCGGGTGAAGACCCGCAGAGGGTTCGTCGAGGACATAAACCACGCCGAAGAGGTTCGAGCGCACTTGCGTCGCCAGCCGGAGTCGCTGCAACTCGCCTGGCGACAGTGTGGGAGTGCTGCGCTCGAGCGTGAGGTATCCCAGACCGAGGTCGAGCAGCACCGCCAGCCGTGACTCGAGGTCTTGCGCGATACGTTCCGTCACGATCGCCTTCTCGGGGTGCTCGTCAACGAGTCTGGCACGGCCCGCCCCCTCCCCATGCGCGTAGGGACGAACGGTCGCCGCCAGCCGCTTCAGTGGCAGGCGCGAGATCTCGGTGATGTCGAGCCCGGCAAACTTCACTGACAATGCTTCGGGCCGGAGGCGCTTGCCGTGGCAGACCTTGCAGTCCGCGCTCACCAGATAGCGCGACACTCGCCGCTTCATCAGCGGACTTTGGGTATTCGCAAACGTGTGCAGCACGTAGCGTCGGGCGCCGCTGAACGTGCCCTGGTAGCTGGGCTCCTCCTTGCGCTTAAGAGCGCGCCGCACTTCGTCGGCGTCAAAGCCAGCGTAGACCGGCACCGTTGGCTGCTCGTCGGTGAAGAGCAGCCAATCGCGGTCTTTTCTCGGCAGATCGCGCCAAGGTGTATCGATGTCATACCCCAGTGTGACGACTATGTCGCGAAGGTTCTGCCCATGCCACGCGGGTGGCCAGGCCGCAATCGCGCGGTCGCGAATGCTCAGGGCGTCGTCCGGGACCATTGAAGACTCGGTCGCGTCGTAAACGCGGCCCAGGCCGTGGCACTCCGGACAGGCGCCTTCAGGTGTATTCGCGGAGAAGGACTCGGCGTAGAGCAGCGGCTGGTTGTGTGGATAGTCGCCGGCTCGCGAGTACAGCATCCGCAGCAGGTTCGAGAGTGTCGTGACACTGCCGACGGACGATCGCGTGGTCGGCGATCCGCGTTGCTGTTGCAGCGCCACGGCCGGTGGCAGCCCGTCGATCTCGTCGACGTCAGGCACACCCATCTGGTGAAACAATCGCCGCGCGTACGGGGAGACCGACTCGAGGTAGCGGCGCTGGGCTTCCGCGTAGAGCGTGCCGAACGCCAGCGAAGACTTGCCGGATCCGGATACCCCCGTGAACACCACCAACGCGTCACGGGGGATCTCGACGTCAACGTCCTTGAGGTTGTGTTCGCGTGCGCCGCGGACTCGAACGAACCCGTCTGTCGCCACAGAATTACGGTGACATTTGCGGTCGACCGCGCGCAAGCTCGTCTAGAACTACTGCCGTCTTCCAGCGCTCGAGCGAAGTCCTTGAGCAGCGCCGCGGTTCTGGTGCCGCTCGCGACACGCTTTGCACTACTTGTGTGTCGCCGTCCAGCTCTGGCCATTCGCAGTGGTGCCCGTGATCGAATTGCCATTCACGGTCCCGGTGTACTTCTGACCGGCCGCCGTAAACTCAATTTGCGTGCCGCGCAACTTGCCCTCGGTAATGGCCGTACTTCCGAGCGTGCCCGAGATGTTCTGGAACTCCTGCTTCAGCGTCAGCGCGCCTGCGGGCAGCGTCCACGTGCCCTCAACTTTCGCGGGCACGATCCAGAGGTGCGCCGTACACCAGCTGGTGCAATCGTCGGTGACCGTTTCCGACTGATCGGCTTCCCAGTCTTCCATCGTGAACGAGTTGGTTACGATTCGCGTGCCCGGCTTCATGTCGAGAAGCTTGGGGCGCAGTTTCATGTTGATCGACGGCAGCAGGAACATCGTAATGACCTGCGCTTTCGAAAAGTCGCTCTCGAACAGGTCCGCCTTGACGAACGTGCTCTTCTCGGTGACGCCGGCCGTTTTGGCGTTGGCTTGCGCCAGGGCCACCATGTCGGGGTTGTATTCAATGCCCATGGCCGTGGCGCCACGCTTGGCGGCGGTGATGACTGTCCTCCCGTCACCGGACCCGAGGTCGATGACGTAGTCCTCCGGCGTCACCTTGGCCATGTCGAGCATCTTCTCGACCAGCACCTGCGGCGTCGGCACCCACACGACGTCCTTGCCCGCCTGCCCGACTTGAGGCTCATACGGCTTCTGAGCACCTTGGGCAAACGCCTGCGTGCTGAACAGGATGAGAGACATCAATACTGCGACGAGACGGGGCATCTGACGAACGGGCATATGAATTCTCCGGATTCGGCGGGCACCTGTTCACCCGCACACGACGCGCAATTATATCCAGCCGTCCGCAGCTACGGCCGGTTTGAGATGCGATACAGATGGCTGTCGGTGCGGATAAACAGGGATCCGCCGGACACGGCCATGGATGCCAGCATCGAACCGTCGAGCATGCTGCTTCCGATCCGCTGAAACCGTTTCCCCGGAGCGATGGTCGTGACCCCACCATGCTCGCCGAGAAAGTAAATCCGACCGTCGGCCAGGACTGGTGACGCGGAATAGGTGCCTCCCAATCGCATCTGCCAGTGGACGGCCCCCGTGCGCGCATCGAGGCACGACGCGATGCCGCCGTCGGTCACCACATACAGCTCGTCGCCAACCAGCAGCGGCGACGGTGTATGTGGGGCGCCGCGCTGCAGTGTCCACGCGACGTGGGTCCGGGTGACGTCGCCGGTGCCGTCCGCCCGCACGGCCATCATCGCTGGCTGTTGGAAGCCGGTGACAATAAAAACCAAGCCGTGTCCATAGACGGGCTGGGGCACGTTCGAAAATCCATCGCCATAACCAACACGCCAAATCTCCTGGCCGGTGTCCGGTTCGTAGGCGGTGGCGCGAAACGCGCCGACGCTCACAATCTGGTCGCGATCTCCCACACGAATGACCAGCGGCGTCGTGTATGCCTGGTCAGCCGGCTGGCGGCGATTCGTTTTCCACTTCACTTTGCCGGTGCGCTTGTCGAGGGCGACCACGAAAGCCTGGTCGTGTCCGTCGCAGCTGAGAATCAGCAGGTCCTTATGGACGATCGGGGAGCCGCCGGCCCCGTGTTGCGATTCGTACGGGAGCTTGATGCTCCACACGATCGCCCCGTCTGGGGTCAGCGCTGCGGTGCCGTTGGCGCCGAAATGGACGTAGACACGGTCGCCGTCGATGACGGGTGTCGGCGAGGCATGACTGTTTTTTGGATTGATGTCGCGACCGCGCCGGAGCCGAAACACCTCCGTATCGACGACTGCCTTGCCCGATTCGACGTCGTACGCGAGGGCTCGCAAAGAGACGTCGTTGTCGCCGATGGATGTGGTCACCCAGACGCGGCCGCCGGCAACGACCGGAGACGACCAACCGAGTCCCGGCACGGGCGTCTTCCACGCGACGTGCTTGGTTTCGCTAAATTCGGCCGGAAGATTGGCTTCGGTGGAGTGTCCCTGGCCGGTAGGGCCACGAAACTGCGGCCAATCCTGGGCCCGGGCGTCCGCCACGGCCGCGGAACACACTACCGCCAGGACAGCGAATGCACGCCGCATCGTCAGGTCTCAGTGATTAGTTGGTGCCCCGGTTGGACGCCTTGCGCCCGATGTCGATGGTCTTGAAACCGGCATCGCCCCAGTTCATGACGAACACGTTGAAGCCTTG